>CALANQ010000379.1 GCA_937926025.1 uncultured Acidimicrobiales bacterium | reverse complement strand
CCGCCGACGTCGCCCTCGCCTACGGCATGTCCGGCGCCAACCTGCGCGCCAGCGGCGTCGACTGGGACCTCCGCCGGGACCAGCCCGTCGGCCTCGCCTGGAACGAGTGCGACTGGGACGTCATCACCCACCCCGACGGCGACTCGTTCGCCCGGTTCTGGGTGCGCCTCCAGGAGATCCGCGAGAGCACGAAGATCGTCGACCAGCTGCTCGACGGCCTGCCCGCCGGCCCGATCATGGCCAAGGTGCCCCGCATCATCAAGGTGCCCGAGGGCGAAGCCTGGGTGGCCACCGAGAACCCGCTCGGCGAGATGGGCTACTACGTGGTCTCCAAGGGCGACCTCGGTCCGTTCCGGGTGAAGATCCGCACGGCGTCGTTCAACAACGTCGCCGTCATCCCGTGGGTCACCCGGGGCGTGTACGTCCCCGATGTCGTCACGATCCTCGCGTCCCTGTCCTTCATCCTCGGAGACATCGACCGGTGAGCGCCTCCCTTCTCGGCATCGAGCTGACCTACTGGCAGGAGACCACCCTCCGGTCGATCGGCATCCTGGCGGCCGTGCTGCTGCCGGCCGGCACGTTCGTCTACCTCTTCCTGTTCAAGATGGTGTCGTTCATGCAGAGCCGGCTCGGCCCCATGGAGGCCGGCCCGTTCGGTTCCATGCAGCTGCTGGCCGAGGTCGGCAAGTTCCTCCAGAAGGAGGACATCGTCCCCGAGCGGGCCGATCGCAAGCTGTTCAAGCTGGCGCCTTACCTGGTGGTCAGCACCGTGCTGCTCGTCTACCTGGCGGTGCCGTTCGGGCCCCAGATGACCTTCGTCAGCAACTTCAACGGCGGCATCTTCTACGTCCTGGCCGTGTCGTCGATCTCGGCGCTGGGCGTGCTGCTCGCCGGCTGGGCGTCGGCCAACAAGTACTCGCTCATCGGTGGCCTCCGCGCCGCCGGCCAGCTCATCGCCTACGAGCTGCCCATGGTGCTGGCCGTCATCGGCGTGGTCATCCAGGCCGGCACGCTCAACATGGAGGGCATCGTCGGTGCCCAGGCCAACGGCGCCATCTTCGGCTTCGACGGCCTCGGCAACCCGTTCTTCTTCACCCAGATTGTCGGGTTCTGCATCTTCATGATCGCCGTGCAGGCCGAACTGGGGCAGACCCCGTTCGACATGCCCATCGCCGAGTCGGAGCTGGTCACCGGCTACATCACCGAGTACTCGGGCCTGCGGTTCCTGCTGTTCTTCATCGGCGAGTTCGCCTCGGCCGGCGCCTTCGCCGCCGTGGCCGCCACGCTGTTCCTCGGCGGCTGGGCGGTGCCCGCCGCCTGGGCCGACCTCGACAGCGCCATCTTCAACCTGCTCGGACCCATCATCATGCTCACCAAGATGATGATCCTCGGCGGGCTCATCTTCTTCGTGCGCTTCACCTTCCCCCGCTTCCGTGAGGATCAGCTCCAGCGGCTGGCGTGGACGGTGCTCATCCCGATCTCGCTGGCGAACATCCTCGTCACCACCGTCCTGAAGGTGGCCTTCTGATGCCGAAGCCTCCCAAGCCGAAGGTCCCCGGCCTGCTCAAGGGCATGGGCGTCACCTTCAACGAGATGACGCAGACCATCTGGCCCGGCGAAGGGGCCAAGCGGTTCATGCAGCCGCCGTCGCCCGCCAAGGGCGCGGCCACCGTGCAGTACCCGCACGAGAAGGAGACCCCGCCCACGCGGGCCCGCGGCGTCATCGCCCTCAAGGAAGACAACTGCACCGTCTGCATGCTCTGCGCCCGCAGCTGCCCGGACTGGTGCATCTACATCGAGGGCCACAAGGAGAAGGCACCGCCGCGCCGTCCCGGTGGCAAGGAGCGCACCGTCTCCGCCCTCGACCGCTTCGACATCGACTACGCGCTCTGCATGTACTGCGGCATCTGCGTCGAGGTCTGCCCGTTCGAGGCCCTCTTCTGGAGCCCCGAGTTCGAGTACTCCGAGCCCCGCATCGCCGACCTCCTGCACGACAAGGAGCGCCTCGGCGAGTGGATGGAGACCGTCCCGGACTTCGAGGCCTACGAGGCCGGCTCGTCGGCCAAGGTGAAGAAGGTGCCCCGATGATCGGCGCCGTCCTCGCTGCTGCGCAGAACGCCAGCGCCCCGGTGCTGGTGGCCCAGAACATCGCCTTCGGCATCATCGCCGTGCTGATGATCATCTCGGCCATCCGGGTCGTCACCGCCGCCAACGTGGTGCACGCCGCCGCCTTCCTGGTGGTGGTGCTCGCGGGCGTCGCGGCCCTGTTCATCCTGCTGGGCGCCGAGTTCGTGGCCATCACCCAGGTGCTGGTCTACATCGGCGCCATCGTGGTCTTGTTCCTGTTCGGCATCATGCTCACCCGGGCCCCGATGGAGGGCACCGAGAGCCCCAGCCGGGACAACTGGGCCATCGCCGGGGCCACCGGGCTCCTCCTGCTGGCCCTGCTCGGCTACACGCTGTGGGACGGCTTCGGGAAGGACAAGATCCCCGGCGATCTCACCCCCACCGACACCGGCGCCCTCTCCGACGTCATCTTCGGCCAGTACCTGGTGCCGTTCGAGGTCGTGTCGCTCCTCCTGCTCGCTGCGCTCGTGGGCGCCATCGTGATCGCCCGGAGGGACTGACCCGTGTTCCTGAACCAGTTCCTCATGCTGGCCGCTGCGCTCTTCTGCATCGGCGTGTACGGCGTCATCGCCCGCAAGAACGGCGTGATGGTGCTCATGTCCATCGAGCTCATCCTCAACGCCGTCAACATCAACCTGGTCGCCTTCAGCACCATGACCGGTGCGCTCTCGGGCCAGGTCTTCGCCCTGTTCGTCATCGCGGTCGCCGCCGCCGAGGTCGGTGTCGGCCTCGCCATCGTCCTGGCGATCTTCCGCAACTACAAGACGGTCGACCTGGATCAGGTCGACCTCATGAAGGGCTGACGCCGTGCTGACCCACGTCTGGATCATCCCGCTCATCCCTGCCCTCTCGTTCGTCGCCATCCTGGCGGTTGGCAAGCGCCTGCCCAAGAAGGGCGCCGAGATCGGCATCGCCTCCGTCGCCCTCTGCCTGGTGCTGGCCATCACCACCGGTGTGGGCTGGATCAACCGGGTCAACCCCCCGCCGGAGTCCGCCCACGCCGAGGCCACCGCCGCCGCCGTCGAGGGCCACGAGGCC
>CALANQ010000378.1 GCA_937926025.1 uncultured Acidimicrobiales bacterium | reverse complement strand
TCGCTGTGCGCCTCCAGCACCTCCCAGTCCACCCGGGGCTTGTAGTAGTAGCCCTCCATAAACGCCCGGCTGGAGAGCTGGATCAGGTTCTTGTACCCGGTCTCGTTCTCCGCCAGGGCGGTGAGGTGGTAGTAGAGCTTCTTGCCGCCCTCGGCGTCGCCGCCGGAGTCGTCCATGCGGCCGCGGCGGCTCGGCTTCTCGAACCGGGAGTCGTGCGCCATGTACAGCTCGGAGCCCAGGATCGGCTTGATGCCGTTGTTCTTGCAGGCCTTGTAGAACGGCAGGATCCCGTACATGTTGCCGTGGTCGGTGATGCCGATGGCCGGCTGGCCGTCGGCCGCGGCGGCGGCGACGACCTCATCGACACGGGCCGCGCCATCGAGCATCGAGTACTCGGTGTGCACGTGGAGGTGGGTGAAGGAATCGCCCACGGGACTTCCTCATCGAACGTCGGACAGCAGGGTCCACAGCCCTTCCACAGGGGTCATCCCCAGACTGTGGACGAATCACACGGCTGTGATTTCCGACGGTACCCGCGCGCGGTGCCCGCGTCCACCGCCTCCTCGCTGCCCTGGTCAGCCTGGTCGCCACGCCGCCGACCGCGGGATTGCTAGCATTGCTGTCACTGCACGCACTCGGGGGAGAGCGAAGGATGGCGACGTTGACGATCCGAGGGCTCGACGACGAGGTGAGGGACAAGCTCCGCGTGCTCGCGGCGCGCAACGGGAGATCGATGGAAGCCGAGGTGAGAGCCCTGATCGAAACCGCCGTGAGCGCGCCGCCAGACCCGCCCGGCGGCCTCTTCTCTGCCATCCGACAGGAGATCGAGGGACTGGACCTCCCCGAGATCCCCGAGCCCGACCGGAGTGAGATGCCGCGCTTCGCGGAGTTCGATTGATCGTCCTCGACACGAACGTCGTCTCCGAGGGCTTCCGACCCCGCCCCGATCCCCGTGCCGCAGCCGTCGTCGCGAGGTGGCCGATAGCGGAGCTGTACCTGACCGCGGTGTCCGTGGGCGAGATCCGGTCCGGCATCGCCCGGATGCCCGACGGCCAGCGGAAGCTCACCCTGTTCGAAGCCACCGAACGGATCATCCGACAGCGCTTCGACGGCAGGATCCTCTCGTTCAGCGTGAACTCGTCGGCGCACTACGCCGACCTGGTGGCCGATCGGTTCGGAGCGGGGCGGCCGATCTCGGTGGCCGACGGGCAGATCGCGGCGATCTGCCGTCAGCACGGCGCCACGCTCCTGACCCGGAACGTCCGGGACTTCGAGGGCACCGGTATCGAGATCATCGACCCGTGGGCCGGCTGACCGGGGGCTCGGTCAGGCGGAGGGCTCGGAGACCTTCACCACGGTCTTGCCGATGTTGGCGCCCGTGAACAGGCCGTTCAGGGCCTCCACCGCGTGCTCGAGGCCGTCGTGGACGTGCTCGCGGTGGACCAGCTTCCCCTCGGCCTCCCACTGCTTGAGGTGGGCGAACGCCTCGTCGAAGCGGCCCCAGTTGTTGAGCGTGTTGAAGCCCGACATGGTGCCGCAGCGCGCCAGCAGGTTCGTGTAGTTCTTCGGCCCCGGGTGCTCCCCCGTCAGGTAGCTGGAGATCACGCCGCGCAGGGCGATGCGCCCGCCCTGGGCCAGGCGGCCGAGCACGGCGTCGAGGATCGGCCCGCCGACGTTGTCGAAGAACACGTCGACCCGCTTCGGGCAGTGCTCCTTGAGCTGGGCCGGCACGTCGCCTGCCTTGTAGTCGATGCACGAGTCGAACCCGAACTCCTCCACCACCGCACGGCACTTGTCCGGCCCGCCGGCGATCCCCACCACCCGGGCGCCGTGGATCTTGGCGATCTGGCCCGCCAGCGACCCCGTCGCCCCCGCCGCCGCCGACACCACCACGGTCTCCCCCGCCTGCGGCTTCCCGATGTCCGTCATGCCGAAGTAGGCGGTGGCACCGGTGGACCCGTACACCGACAGCATCGCCAGCTGGTCCACCACCCCGGGGATCATGGTGGTGAACAGGTCGTCGCGCACGACCTGGAACTGCTGGAAGTCCGACAGCGTGGTCACCACGTCGCCCACGGCGTAGGCGTCGCAGCGGGTGGCCACCACCTCGGCCACGCCGGCGGCGCGGATCGGCTCGCCGAGCTGCACCGGCGGCAGGTACCCGGGCTGGTCGTCCAGCCACGTGCGCACGGCGGCGTCGATGCCGATGTAGGTGGTGCGCACCAGCGCCTCGCCCTCGGCCAGCTCGGGCACCGGTGCCTCGATCAGCTCGGTGTCGTCGGGCTGGACCAGACCGGTGGGCCGCCGCCGCAGCACCACCTGACGGTTCGTCAGATCGCTCATGCGGCGAGAACCTAGCGACCGCCGAGGCCGGGCGCGGGCCGATGTCACGTGGCACCGTGGTGCGGTGTCTTGGGGAGTGTGAGCGCGGGTGATGCGGTGACGGCGGACCCACCGGTCGAGGTGGGAGCAGCAGGCGACGAGGCGATCTTCCGATCGATCTACCCCGCGCTGCACCGCCTGGCCTGCGTGGTGTGCCCGGCGGAGCGCGACCCCGAGGACCTGGTCCAGGAGGCGCTGGTCCGCACGCTCCGGCAGGGCCCGCTCAGCGACCTCCACGCCCCGCTCGCCTACCTGCGCCGCGCCGTCGTCAACCTCGCCGCCAACGAACGGCGCAGCCTCGGACGCCTCCGCCGGGCGGCACCCCGGCTTGCCGTGGTCGACGAGGGCGAGGCCCCCGCCTACCCCTCCGACGTCGCCCTGCTGCTGGAGCTCCCGCCCCTCGACCGGGCGGCAGTGTTCCTCAGTGCCATCGAGGGCCGGACCGCCGAGCACATCGGCGAGGTCCTCGGCTGCTCGCCCGAGGCGGCCCGCGCCCGCGTGTCGCGCGCCAACAAGCGCCTCCGCACGCTGCTCGACCAGGAAGGAGCCGACCGATGACCCGGCTGGAGGACGCGTTCGACGACCTCATCGCCTCGTACCCGCGGGGCGACCCCGACGCCCTGCTGGCTTCGGCCCGGAGGGAGGTCGCAGCGGGCCCCGACCGAAGGCGCTCCCGCCTCGCGCTCGCCGCGGCCGCCGCCGTGCTCGCCGCCGCCGCCCTCGCCACGGCGCTCATCGCCTTCCGAGACGACCCCGACGCCCAGGTGCGAACCGGACCGGGCCCGACCACCACCCTTCCCGCCGCCACCACGACGGCGGCGCCGCGGGTTCCCGCCGGGACGGGCGCCGGATACGCGGTGGCGTCGGTCCTGGGGGTCACGCTGCGGACCGGGACGGACCAGACCACGGGCATCGGCATCTCCCGGAACCCGGCGGCGTCGGCGTACGCGATCGGAACCGATCTGGTGGTCTTCCAGGGCACCGACGCCGATGTCGACACCACCGTGCCGCCCATCCCCCCGCCTGCGACCGGAGCCATCTGGGTGTGGGCGAAGGATCAGGGCACCGTCCGGCTGCCGGTGGACGCCAGCGCCGACCAGGCGATCCTGCTCGATGCCGCCGTCCTCGACGGATCGCCCACCGCGCTGGTGGCGCTGCGCAGCGGCGACACCCCCGACACGGCCCGGGAGCGGCTGGTGCTGGTGGACCTCGACACCCGGCGGATCCGCCCGGTGATCGACATCGCGGCGTGGGAGGCCGGCCACCAGCAGGCCCGCCTCCTGCCCGACGGCGACGTGGTCGGCCTGCTCAGCGCCGAGGGCCGCACCTCACTGGTCCGCTGGACCGCCGGCGCCAACGGCCCGGTGTGGTCCGTCGAGACCGATGCCACGGCCAACGAGGCGATCGCCATCCGGGGCGACCGGGCCGTCCTCGTGGACGACCCTCCGCCCCGGTCGGGGAGCCTCCGCATCCGCACCATCGACCTGGAGGGCGGCGACCTCGGCACCCCCACCACCATCGGCGTCGGCAGCGACGACCTGTGGTGCAGCGACTGGTACGACGACGACGAGCTGAGCTGCGCCCACAACGGATCCGCCGGCGCCGTCGACGAGCGAGGGGCGTGGCGCGGCCTGGAGACCCCCACCGGAGCGGTGGTCACCCCCAGCCGCTGATCCGGCCCGGCCCTACAGGTAGGTGCCGGGGCGGTCGTCGCCGCTGTCGGCGATGGGGGCGCCACCGGGGCCGGGGCCGGGCATGGCGCCGGGCGGGAGCTGGCCGCGCATCTGCTCGAGCTGGTTCCGGGCCGCCATCTGCTGGGCGAACAGGGTGGCCTGGATGCCGTGGAACAGGCCTTCAAGCCACCCGACCAGCTGGGCCTGGGCGATGCGCAGCTCGGCGTCGCTGGGCTCGCTGGTGTCGCCGAAGGGGATGGCCACCCGCTCCAGCTCGGCCCGCAGGTCCGGCGACAGGGCCTGGCCGACCTCCTGGATGGAGCTGTCGTAGATGGCCTTGAGCCGCTCCCGGGCGGGACCGTCGAGGTCCGCCTGGCGCACCTCGTCGAGCAGCTGCTTGATCATGGACCCGATGCGCATGACCTTGGCCGGTTCCTCGACCGCCTCCCGGCGAGCCTCCGCCTCCCCTGGTTCCACCGCCTCCGAGCCGTGGGCCACGAGCTCCCCGTGGGCGACCTCGGGGGTGGGGTCCGGCTGGGGATCGGTCATCTGGGTTCTCCTACGAGCAGGGGGACGTACATCTCGGCCGGGGTCAGGGACCCGTGGCGGCCGATGAGCTGGAACGGGCCGGAGTCGGCCGCGTCGTGGAACGAGACGGGCTGGTGGGCCACCAGGGCGACATCGCCCAGGCGCTGGCGGGCGGCGTCGCTGACCCGCTCTCCCCACCACCCCTCGTCGACGGTCTGATCGCGCGACACCACCCACGCGGTGTCCGAGTGGGCGGCCTGGGCCGCCTCGAGCAGCGCCTCGGTGCGACCCGGTCGGGCGTGCAGCCAGCGGAACCGGCCCTCGCCGGACTGGAACGAGACGTGGGCCAGCACGTCGGCGCTGGGCTCGATGATGTTGTCGCCCACATCGACCTGGCCGTGGTCGGCGGTGATGACCAGCGCGGCGTCGCGCGGCAGCGACTCCAGCACGTCGGCCACCAGCCGGTCCACCGACTGGAGCTCCGCGTCGTGGTGCTCCGCCAGGCCGTACTCGTGGGCCACCTTGTCGATGCCGTCGTAGTACACGTACACGAACGGCTCGCCGGCCTTCAGCGCCTGGCGCAGCTCCACCACCATGGTGGACGGCACCCGGTAGCCCCGGAAGCGGACCTCGGCCAGGTGGGCCCCGCTGAAGCCCGACGTGGCGAACTCCGCCTTGGTGACGATGCACGGCCGCTGGCTGCAGAACGCGGGGTTGGGCTGGAAGGCGTGCGGGTCGATCCGCGACCGGGCATCGCCCACCGGGGTGGACCAGCGCAGGATGTTGAGCACCTCGTGGTCCACCGCCACCCGGTAGCCCATGACCCCGTGGTCGCCGGGCGCCAGGCCGGTGGCGATGCTGGTGAGCGCGGTGGCCGTGGTGGACGGCGAGACGCTGGTGATGGGCCCGCCGAGCAGCGAGCACAGGGTGGGCGCCAGGTGCTGGCGGTCTTGGAGCTGCTCCCAGCCGAGGCCGTCGAGCACGAGCAGCACCACCTGGCCGGCATCGAGCGCGGGTGCCGGGATCCAGGAAGGCGGATCCACGGATCCGTCGAGCAGCGCGGGGACGATGTTGGAGATGCACGCTCCCGAGTACGCGGGGAGCACCGGCTTGTCCACGTCGGTCCTTTCCAGCTGGTCCGGAGGACAAGCTACTGCCACCGGCGTCAGGTGCGCATCGGCCCTGCTCAGGGCACCGTTCCTCCGGCAACGGGGGCCGGTGCCCGTAGGATGCGCCCGGTGAAGGTGTCGACCCGTGGTGACTACGCATGCCGGGCGCTGCTGTCCCTGGCCATGCACGCCGACGGCACGCCCACCTCTGTTCGAGACATCGCGGACCGCACCGCGCTCCCCCAGCCGTACCTGGAGCAGATCCTCCTGGCGGTCAAGGGAGCCGGGCTCGTCCGCTCCAAGCGCGGCGTCGGCGGCGGCTACGTCCTGGCCCGGGACCCGAAGGAGATCACCCTCGCGGAGATCGTCAGCGCGGTCGACGGCCCCATCGAGGTCGGCGACTTCGGTCGCCCCCACCAGAACGGCGCCTGCGACCACGAAGGCCAGTGCGTGCTGCTCGCCGTGTGGGCCGACGTCGGCGAGCACATGCGCCGCCTCCTCGAAGGCCAGACCCTCGCCGACATCGCCGCCATCGCCCGCGGCGAAGCCCCCTGGCCCGACCCCGTCACCTGACCGACCCCGTCACCTGACCGACCCCGAACCAGATCACGCGGGCACCGCATCGGTGCCCTCTGCGACCCGACGCCGGCGGGGGTCCGCTGAGCTCAGCTGAGGCCGGCTCGCACGGCGACCAGGTCGTCGGGGAGGGGCGAGGTGAACTCGAGGTGCTCGCCGGTGACCGGGTGGTCGAAGCCCAGCAGTTCGGCGTGCAGGAACGGGCGGGGGCACGGCAGCGACTGGCGCACGCCGCGGTAGCGGTCGTCGCCCACCACGGAGTGCCCGATGGCCGCCATGTGCACCCGGATCTGGTGGGTGCGGCCCGTCTCGAGGCGGCAGGCCAGCTCGGTCACCTGCACCGGCTGGTCGTACGTGCGCTCCACCTCGTAGCGGGTGCGGGCCGGCTTGCCCTTCTCCGTGACGGCCATCTTCGTGGGGTGCTTCGGCGACCGGCCGATGGGGGCGTCGACCACGCCGCGGGAGGACTCCACGTGGCCCCAGACGATGGTGCGGTACTGCCGGTCGACGGTGCGATCGGCCAGCTGCTCCACCAGGGACTCGTAGGCGACCGCGCTGCGGGCCACCATGAGCAGGCCCGACGTGCCCCGATCGAGGCGGTGCACGATGCCCGGCCGCTCCAGGTCGCCCACGCCCGCGATCTCCGGGAAGGCGGCGAGCAGGCCGTTGACCAGGGTGCCGCCGGTGTGGCCCGCCCCCGGGTGCACCACCAGGTCGGCCGGCTTGTCGACCACGATCACGTCGTCGTCGACGTAGACCGCCGGCACCACGATGGACGGGTCGGGCTCGGGACCCGACGCCTCGGCCTCCTCGCCCAGCTCGATGGCGAGCTCCCCCGGATCGGTGAGGCGATCGGCGCCCCGGGTGGCCACGACGCCATCGAGGCGGACAGCGCCCTCGGTGACCAGCCGGGCCGCCTCCGTGCGGCTGACGTCGGTGACCATGGCCACGATCCGGTCGATGCGCTCGCCCACCAGCGACTCCGGCACCGGGACCACCACGGTGCGATCGGCGGTCACTGGGGCACTCGGAAGCTGGCGATCACCAGCAGGATCGCCCCCACCACGATGGCCGCGTCGGCCACGTTGAACACAGGCCACCACTGCGGGTCGATGAAGTCGATGACCGCACCGTGCAGGAACCCGTCGTCGCCCCGGAAGGCCCGGTCCAGCAGGTTGCCCACCGCCCCACCGGAGATCAGCCCGGACGCCACCGCGCCCAGCGGATAGCGGCTGGTGGCGCCGAACGACACCGCCACCACCACGCCGATGGCCAGCACCGAGATCCACGGACCCAGGCCGCTGTCGCTGCCCAAGCTGAACGCGACGCCGGTGTTGTAGAAGAGGTTGAAGCGCAGCGACCCGACCAGGTCGACGATGTCGCCGCCGCTCAGCCGGTTGAGCGCCCACCACTTCGACGCCTGGTCCGCCACCAGCACGGTGATCGCGACCGCAGCCACGATGCCGAGCCGGCGAGGAGGAGGTGGCGTCGTCGCCTCGGTTCCGGCCGCGTCGTCGGTCTCGGCCTCGCTGGCGGCGTCGGCCTCGTCGGCGGGCGCGTCCGGGCGGGCGTCGTCGTCGGACGCCGGCACCTCGGCCGGGGCGTCGTCGTCGGTGTGGAGATCGTCGACCATGAGCGCGACCTAGCGGTGGCCGAAGCCTCCGACCTTGAACTCCACCCGCTCGCGCGCCCACGGGATGGCCTCCAGGCGCTCCTTCGGGATGGGCTGGTCGGACTGCTCGCAGATGCCGTAGGTGCCCAGCGCGAACTTGGCCAGCGCGTGGTCGATCTCCTCGATGGCGGCCCGGGCCTGCGCCGACAGCTGCAGGTCCCGCTCCCGCTCCATGCTGAGCGTGTCGCCCTCGCCCGACTCCTCGTCGAACTGGGTGTCACCAGACTCGTAGTCCGCCACCAGGTCCCGGGCCTCGGCCTCCAGGCTCTCGGCCTGGTGCAGGTAGGTGGCCCGCTCGGCCTCCAGCAGGGCCTGCTGGCTCTCCAACCACTTCGCCGCGAACGGCGACTTGGCGGGGGCCTTCTTTGCCGGGGCCTTCTTCGCAGGCGCGGCCTTCTTTGCCGGGGCCGCCTTCTTGGCCGGCGCCTTCTTCGCTGGCGCAGCCTTCTTGGCCGGGGCCGCCTTCTTGGCCGGCGCCTTCTTCGCAGGCGCGGCCTTCTTTGCCGGGGCCTTCTTCTTGGCCGGCGCCTTCTTCGCTGGCGCGGCCTTCTTCTTCGCCGGTCCCACCCGTGGTGCCATGGAGGTCAGCGCCGCCGACCGAACCGGAAGCCGCGCCGGTCGGGATCGTCGAAGAGGGTGTCACCCGGGTCCGGGTCGCCGAGGTCACGGGGGCCCAGGGGCTCCTCGTCGGCCATGGCCTTGCGCAGCTCGGTGAGGAAGGCGTCCTCGTCCTCGCCGCCGGCGGCGCCCCGATCATCGGGCAGGCCGAGATCGACGGCGCTGACCGGTGCGGTGGGCGGTCCGGGGTCGATGGGATCCTCGATGCCCGGGGCCTCGTGGTCGACCTCGTCGAACGACAGGGCCGGCGAGGCGGGCGGGGCCGGCTCGGGCTCGGGTTCCGGCTCGACCTCGACCTCCGCTTCGACCACCTCGACCTCAGCAACCGGTTCGGGCTCATCCTCGACCACCGGTTCAGCCGGGGCCGCCGCGGTGACCGGCGCCACCACCTCGGGCTCGGGCTCGTCGAGGTCGGAGAAGTCCGGGATGTCGGGGTCGCTCAGGGCGGGAGCGGGGGCCAGGCGGAAGCCCGACGGATCGTCGAGGATCTGGTGCAGCTCGGCCAGGGTGGACCCGAGCTGCGACCGCTGCTCCTCCACGTGGCGCTCCAGCACGCTGACATCGCTGCGCAGCGACTCCCGCAGGCCCTCCAGCTCGCCGATCTCGGCGGCCAGGCGCTGGCGGGCCTCCCGGCGCTCGGCGGCCGCCTCGGCCTCCACGGCCTCCTTGCTGGCGGCGGCCCGCTCGTCGCTCTCGGCGTTGAGGGACGAGGCTCGGGCCTCGGCATCGGCCAGCAGGGTCTCGGCCTGCTCCTTGGCGGCCGCCAGCAGCTTGTCGGCGTCCTCGCGGGCCTCGCGGACGGCGGCGTCGGCGGTGCGCTGGGCCATCACCAGGGTGCGCTGGGCCTCCTGGGCGGTCTCGGCCTCCGAAGGTCCGCTGGGCGTCGCCGCCTTGGCCGCTGCGACCTGCTCGGCGACCTGCGCCTCCACCTGCTCCGCCACCCGGCGCTCGATCTCGGCCTCCACGGCCGCCGGGTCCGGACCGGCACCGCCGGTCTTCGCCTGGTCCAGCGCCTGGGTGAGCTGCACCTCGACCTTGGCCGCCATCGCCGTGGCCCGATCGAGGAAGTCATCGACCTCGGTGGGGTCGTAGCCCTTCCCTCGGTACTTCTTGAACTCGGCGTTCTCGAGCAGGCGCTTCAGGGTCAACTCCATGGCGCCACCCTACCCGTGTCCCCCGGGCCGAGCCGCGCCGCGCCGGCACCGGTGGATCAGGTGTCGTACCCGCGCTCGTGCAGGCGGCGCCGCTCCTCGGGCGAGACCTCCACGTTGGTGGGGGTGAGCAGGTACACCTGGTTGGCGACCCGCTCCATCTGGCCGCCCAGGCCGTAGCAGAGCCCGCTGGCGAAGTCGATCAGGCGCCGGGACAGGTCGCGGTCGGCGCCCTGGAGGTTCATGATGACCGGCTGGCTGCCCTTGTACTTGTCCGCCACGTCCTGGGCTTGGTTGAAGGACGTCGGCATGACGACGAAGGGCTTGGCGTTGGGCATGACGGGCATGGGCCGCACCACCTGGGGACGGGGCCGGACCTGGCCCACGCCGGTGGGCGAGACGGTCTGGCCGATCTCGGGTTCGCGGGGGTCGCCCCCGCGGGTGCTGATGGGGCGCACGGAGCCGATGCCCGACGGCTCGTCGGGGTACGACGAGGCGGGGACCGACGGCTGGGTCCGGGCGGGCGGGCGCTCACGGGTGGTGGGGGCGGCGCGCTCGGGCTCGTCGTCGTAGTTGCTGCCGTAGTCGTCGTACTCGGCGTCATCGCCGAGCCCGAGGTAGACCATTGCCTTGCGCCACATGGTGGTGAGACTAGCCCTGACGGGCCGCAGGACCAGGGACGGAGGGTCTCGGGCCGAACAGGGCGGAGCCGACCCGGACCATGGTGGAGCCCTCGGCGACGGCGGCCTCGAGGTCGCCGGACATGCCCATCGACCTCACGGGGAGGTCGAGATCGTCGGCGAGCGACCGCAGCATCCGGAACCCGGCGCGGGCCTCGTCGGCCGGACCGGTGCGCCCGACGGTCATCAGACCCCGCACCTCGAGCCCGTCGTCGCGCAGGGCGGCCACCAGGTCCGGGGCGTCGCCGGGCGCGCACCCGCCCTTCTGGGGCTCGTCGGAGACGTTGACCTGCACCAGCACCGCAGCACCGGGGGCCCGCTTGGCGATCTCCCGCCCGAGGTCGGCGCGGTCCACCGTCTGCCAGAGCGCCACGATGGGCGCCAGGGCCTTGACCTTGTTGCGCTGGAGCCGGCCGATGGCGTGCCACCGCACGTCGGCACCGGCGTCGGCCAGGACTGGGGCCTTGGCCACCAGCTCCTGGGCGTAGTTCTCCCCCAGGTCCACCAGCCCGGCCGCGGCGGCCGCCAGGGCCACCTCGGGTCCGAACCCCTTGGTGACCGCCAGCAGCGCGACCTGCTCCGGGTCGCCACCGGCAGCGGCGATCCGGTCGTGCACCTTGGCGACGCGGGCCAGGAGGACGTCGGGCTCGGGTGCGCTCACCGTCGGACCTCGCGACCTGAGGTGGAGGTGGAGGCGCGACCTGAGGTGGAGGTCACGGCTCGATCCAGGCCACCAGGGCCTGCCGCTGCGGCTCCGCACGAGCCCGGTGGGACCAGTGGTTGGGGCTGCAGGCGGTGCACAGCCCCTGGTCGACCAGCGGGACCCCGAGGCGGCGGCACGCCTCGGCGATGCCGGCGGCCACGTCGAGGGCCGGCGTGCCCCAAGCGGTGGTGCCGCGGACGGCGTCGCCGTAGCGGCCGGCCACCAGGTCGAGCTCGCCGTCGCCGAACTCGTAGCACCGGGCGCGGATGCAGGGGCCGAGCGTGGCCTGCAGCGGCGGCGAGCCCAGGTCGGCCATGGCGGCGACCGTGGCCTCCAGCACGCCGGCCTCCAGGCCCCGCCAGCCGGCGTGGGCGACACCCACGACGCCGTCGCCTTCGAACAGCACCGGGGCGCAGTCGGCCGTCTGGACGGCCAGCACCGCTCCGGGCACGGCGGTCACCGCCGCGTCGGCCTCCTCCCCCGCGTGCTGGCCGGGCTCGGCGACGGTGACGACCCGCGCGCCGTGCACCTGGCGCAGCCACGACCACGGGCGGTCGGCGATGGCGGCGCGGCGCGCGGCGAGGACGTCCGGATCGGTCCGGACCATCAGGTCGCCGTGGCGGGCGTCGGTGAAGACCGACCGGATCTCGCCGGTCACGGCCCGGCTACTTCAGGAAGGACGGGACGTCGAACTCGTCGTCGCCACCCCGGCCCTCGTCATCGCCCATGCGGTGCTCGCCGGAGTCGGCGAAGAGGTCGCTGGCGCTGGACGGGCGGGGAGGACGAGCCGGGGCGTCGCCCGAGGCGGCCTCCCGGGACTCCCGGCGCGGCGGGCGGGAGGTCTTCTCCTCCCACCGGTCGAAGCCGGCGGCGATGACGGTGACGCGCACCTCGTCGCCCATCTCGTCGTCGATGACGGTGCCGAAGATGATGTTGGCGTCGGGGTGGGCCACGCCGTGGATGACCTCGGCGGCCTCGTTGACCTCGAACAGGCCGAGGTCGGACCCGCCGGCGATGGAGAGCAGGATGCCGCGGGCGCCTTCGATGGACGCCTCCAGCAGCGGGCTGGAGATGGCGCCCCGGGCGGCGTTCAGGGCCCGACCCTCACCCGTGGCGGTGCCGATGCCCATGAGGGCGGAGCCGGCGTTGCTCATGATCATCTTCACGTCGGCGAAGTCGGTGTTGATGACGCCGGGGGTGGTGATGAGGTCGGTGATGCCCTGCACGCCCTGCAGGAGGACCTCGTCGGCCATCTTGAAGGCGTTCATCATCGAGGTCTTCTCGTTCGACACGGTGAGCAGCCGGTCGTTCGGGATGACGATCTGGGTGTCGACCTTCTCCTTCAGCTTCTGGATGCCGGCCTCGGCCTGGACCGAGCGACGGCGCCCCTCGAAGGCGAACGGGCGGGTAACCACACCGATGGTGAGGGCCCCGAGGCCCTTGGCGATCTCCGCGATGACGGGAGCGGCGCCGGTGCCGGTGCCACCGCCCTTGCCGGCGGTGATGAAGACCATGTCGGCGCCCTGGAGCACCTCTTCGATCTCCTGGCGGTGCTCCTCGGCGGCCAGGCGGCCGACCTCGGGATCGCTGCCGGCGCC
Organism: uncultured Acidimicrobiales bacterium; assembly: GCA_937926025.1. Taxonomy (GTDB): domain Bacteria; phylum Actinomycetota; class Acidimicrobiia; order Acidimicrobiales; family Iamiaceae; genus Aquihabitans. Next base: position 8,839 of record CALANQ010000378.1, on the reverse strand, counting down.
GAGGCCGCGGGTGAGCTCCCGGCCGATGTCGAGCTTGATGTCCGCGTCGGACATGAGCAGCGCCTGGGCATCGGTGTTGACGGCGATGAACTCGACGCCCTTGAGTCCGGCGTCGATCATGCGGTTCACGGCGTTGACGCCACCGCCGCCGACCCCGACGACCTTGATCACCGCGAGATAGTTCTGGGGATTGCCGGCCATGGTGCTACCTCCACGCAGGGTGGTTGGAAGGGGAACCCTCAACGGCGGCTGGAGGGAGGGGTGAACCTTGAGGAACGGTTGACATTAGTACCCAATCATTGCGGGTCAGCGGGGCCGAGCGGGGGATTCCGCTCACGATCGGGTCACCGTGGCCGCCCGGGGAACGGTGACGTCGATGGTGGCGATGGTGGATCGGTCGGCCTGTTCGAGCAGGACCTGGAGGGCATCGGCCTTGGCGGACGGCTGGCTGCGGTCACCCCACCGGACCTCGATGTCGTCCGTGAGGGTGAGGCGGATGCCCGAGGGGGTGGCGCTGGCCCCCGCCACCTCGCGCCGGAGGCCGGCGGGCAGCTCGCCGAGCGCGCCCACGACCCAGCGCTGCGTGGCGGTGAGATCGTCGCCGGCGGGGGCCGCATCGCCGGCCACCACCGGGAGCTCCCGATCGCCGACCGGTCCCAGGACCCGGCCCTCGCGGTCGACGGCCATGGCCGCGGAACCGGAGCCCACCGCAGCCACGGGGGTGCGCTCGGTGACGGTGATGGTGACGGTGCCGGGCCAGTCCTGCGCCACCGACGCCCGAGCGACCCACGGGAGGGCCTCGATGCGGCCGGCGGCAGCGGAGGTGTCGACCTCGATCATCGGCGAGCCGAGGGCGATGCCCGACGCCGTCAGCACCTCGGCTCGGTCCGCCTGCGTCGTGCCCGTGACGGCGACGGTGTCGACGTCGAGCACGGGCGACTGGGTCAGCGCGAAGCCGGCGACGACCAGCAGCACCAGCACGACCCCGGCCACCACCCAGCGCAGCCGGCGCCGGCCCTGGCCGCGCGCCACCTCGATGCGCCGGGCCTGCAGGCGGGGATCGACCAGCGACGGGCTGGCCGGCTTCGCCTTGCGACCCTTCGGCGCCCGCTCCGCCTTCGGCGTCTTGGGGGCCTTGGGGGTCTTCGCCTTGGGCGCGCCCTTGGCCGGCTTGGACCGCTGGCTGAAGATGGTCTCGGTCACGACGCCAGCTCCGGCATGGGCGGGAAGCCGATGAGGCAGGTTTCGGGGTGCAGCGCGATGCCGGTCCGGTCGTGGACCCGGCGGCGCACCTCGACCATCAGGTCCCAGATGTCCTGGGCGGTGCCGCCCTCGTCGGACTGGATGAAGTTGGCGTGCTTCGGCGAGACCTCGGCGGTGCCGACGCGCAGGCCCTTGCAGCCGGACTCGTCGATGAGGCGGCCGGCGGAGGTGCCCTCGGGGTTGGTGAACACCGACCCCGCGTTGCGGCCCCCGGGCTGGTTGTCGCGCCGCCACTGGGTCTTCTCCTTGATGGCGGCGCGGGCGACCTCGGGATCGGCGGGGTGGAGCTCCAGCTCGGCCCACACCACCACCTGCTCGGGGCGGAGGGCCGAGGTCCGGTACCCGAAGGCCAGCTCCGACGCGCTCACGACTCCATCCTCGCCCGAGGCCAGGTCCACCACGCGGACCCTCGTGAGGACGTCGCTCATGTCGGCATCGGGCACCCCGGCGTTCATCCGCACCGCCCCTCCGATGGACCCGGGGACGCCGGCGGCCCACTCGAACCCGGTGAGCCCGGCGCCGGCGGTCTGGCGGGCGACGACGGGGAGCTTGGCGCGGGCACCGGCGTGCACCCGGGTGCCGTCGATGGCGATGTCGGCGAACGCGGGCCCCAGGACCACCAGCAGCCCGGGGAAGCCGTCGTCGCACACGAGCAGGTTGGACCCGAGGCCCACCACCAGGACCGGCACCGCTCCCCCGGCGGCCGCCACCGCCCGGGCCACCTGGGCCAGTTCGTCGTCGTCGCGGACGGTGATGGCCAGCGCGGCCGGGCCGCCGGCGCCGTAGGTGGCGAGGGGGCCGGTGGCGACCTGGCGCCGGACGTGCCCGGGAAGCCGCTGGGCGAGGTCGTCGAGGGCGTCGGCGGTGCTCACGAGGCGGGGCCCTCGGCCTCGGCGACGAGCCGTCGGCCGAGGGACGACACGTCCCCGGCGCCCACGGTGAGGCACAGGTCGCCGGGGCGCAGCACGGCCCGCAGCCAGGCGGCGGCGTCGTCGAGCGTGGGCACCCAGGCGACCTCGGCCCAGGGCCGGACCTCGAGGACCTCCTGCACGAGCGAGCGGCCGGTGAGCCCGGGGATCGGATCCTCGCCGGCGGCGTAGATGTCCGAGATGGCGATCACGTCGGCCAGGGCCAGCGCCGCCCCGAAGTCGCCGAGCAGGTCCCGGGTGCGGGTGTAGCGGTGGGGCTGGAACACGGCCACGACGCGGGACCAGCCCGCCTCCTGCGCCGACGCCAGCAGGGCCCGGACCTTGCCGGGGTTGTGGGCGTAGTCGTCGACGAACGTGGTGCCGTCGACCTCCCCCAGCACCTCGAAGCGGCGGGCGACCCCGTGGTAGGCGGCGATGGCGCGCACCGCCTCGTCGGCCGGGACCCCCAGCTCCACGGCCACGGCGATGGCGACGGCCGCGTTGCGGGCGTGGTGCCGGCCGGGCGTCCCCACCTGCACGGGCCCGAGCTCCTGGTCGCCCCGGCGCAGCCCGAAGGTGGTCTGCAGCAGGTCGACCTGCACCGAGTGGACCTGGAGGTCGGCCTCGGGCCCTTCGCCGACCGTGATGGCGCCCACGGCCCGAGCGACCCGCAGGGCGCGGGGATCGGTGACATGGTCGCCGCGCGGGTCGTCGATGCAGACCACGCCCACGCGGGCCTCGTCGAGGAACCGGAGGAACGCGGCCTCGATGGCGTCGATGTCGCGCCAGTAGTCCAGGTGGTCCTCGTCGATGTTGGTCACGACGGCGATGTCGCCGCCGAGGCGCAGGAACGTGCCGTCGCTCTCGTCGGCCTCCACCACGAAGGACCCGGGCGCGTCGGCCCAGTGCGCGGCCCGCCCCAGCCCCACCGGCTTGGCACCGACCAGGTACGAGGGATCGGTCCCGGCAGCATCGAGCAGCGTGGCGAGCATGGCGGTGGTGCTGGTCTTGCCGTGCGTGCCCGACACCGCGACCGTGGGCCGGGCGGCGCAGATCAGCGAGAGGATCCCGGCCCGGTCCAGCACGGTGCAGCCGGCCTCGCGGGCATCGGCCAGGTCGCGCTCGGTGGGCGGGAAGGCGGTGGAGTGGGCGACGATGGCCGCCCCGTGGGCGTGGGCGGCGGCGAACAGCTCGCCCGGCGCCACCACCTCGGGGCGCACGCCGGCCTCGAGCAGCGACGGCCACGCCGCCGTCTCGTTCACGTCGGACCCGGTGACCTGGTGGCCCATGGCCGCCAGGATGATGCCGATCGCGCTGATGCCGGCACCGCCGATGCCGACGAGGTGCACCGCCCTCGGCGCGGCCAGGTCGGCGGCCGGTTCAGCCACGAGCGACGCCTTCGACCACGGCCGCCGCCTGTTCGGCGGCGTCGACGGTGGCCCCGGCGCGCATGGCGGCGGCCATCTCCTGCAGCCTCCCCGGCTCGGCGAGCATGGCCGTGACCTCGTGCTCCAGGCGGTCCGCGTCGAGCTCGGCATCGGGCACCACCACGGCACCGCCCCGGGCCTCGACCGACCGGGCGTTGGCCATCTGGTGGTCGCGGGTGGCGATGGGGAGCGGCACCAGGACGGCGGGCAGGCCGGCGGCCATGAGCTCGAACACCGAGCCGCCGGACCGGGTGACGGCGAGGTCGCTGGCGTCGAGCAGGAGGTCCATGCGGTTCTCGTAGGGCACCTGCTGGTAGGCGATGCCGTCGGCCGGCAGGCCCGCGGGACCCTCGCTGCCGTCGGAGAACCCGTTGCGGCCCACCACGTGGCGCACCGCCAGATCAGACCGATGGGCCCAGCGCTGCACCAGACCCTGGACGGCATCGTTGATGCGCCGGGAGCCGAGCGAGCCGGCGAACACGCCGATGACCAGCCGGTCCGCCGGCAGGCCGAGGGCGGCCCGAGCGGCATCGGGGTCCGGGTGCTCCGCCATGGCCCGGATCTCCGGGCGGAGCGGGTTGCCGGTGACGGTGGCCTTCGGGAGGTCGGTGCCCTCGAACGACACCGCCGAGGCGGTGGCGAAGAAGCGCAGCAGCCGGTTGACCAGCCCGGCCTTCTTGTTCTGCTCCAGCAGCACCAGCGGGGTGCGGGTGAGGGCTGCGCCGACGCCGCAGGCGAAGCTGGCGTACCCGCCGAGCACCACCACGACAGCCGGCTTGCGGCGCCGCACGATGCCGATGCCGCGGACCAGCGCCTTGACCAGATCCAGGACGGCGCCGATGTTGGCCGGCGTGAGCTTCCGCTGGATGCCGCGCCCGGGCAGCACGTCGACGGTGAAGCCCGCCTCGGGGATCATCTCGCCCTCGGGGCCACGCTCGGCGCCGACGAAGTGGATGGTCTCCTCCGGGTGGCCCGACGCCACCAGGGCGCGCGCCACCGAGAGGCCGGGCAGCAGGTGTCCGGCGGTCCCGCCCCCGGCGATGAGGGCCCAGGTCGGCTCGATCATGCCCGCTTGGCGCGGCGACCGGCTCGGGGCAGGTGCTCGGCGGGGTGACGGGCGATGTTCAGGAGCATGCCGGCGGCAGCGAGGTTGATCATGAGGGAGGAGCCGCCGAAGGAGATGAACGGGAGCGGCACACCCGTGATGGGCATGATGCCGATGACGGCGCCGATGTTCATGAACGCCTGCACGGAGATCCAGGCGGTGATGCCGGCGGCCACCAGCATGGAGAAGCGGTCCTTGGCCCGGGCGGCGATCCAGGCCCCGGTGCAGGCGATGCCGAAGAACAGCAGCACCACGGACATGGCGCCCACCAGGCCGAACTCCTCGCCGATGACGGCGAAGATGAAGTCGGTGTGGGCGAAGGGCAGGAACCCCCACTTGGCGGTGGAGCGGCCCAGCCCCCGGCCGAGCAGGCCGCCGTTGGCGATGCCCACGAGCGACTGGACGTTCTGGAGACCGGTGTTCTGCGGGTCGGCCCACGGGTTGAGGAACCGGAGGAACCGGGTGCGGCGGAACGGGGTGTAGGCCACGAACATGGTGGCGATGCCGGCACCGGCCGCGGCCACGGCACCCAGCGGCAGCAGCGGGACGCCGGCCACCAGCAGCATGGTGAGCACCATGAAGGCGATGATGATGGTGGTGCCCAGGTTGGGCTGCAGCATGATCAGCGCCGCCACCAGGCCCAGGTAGGCCACCACGGGGGCCAGGGTCCAGCGCCAGTCGTCGATCTTGTCCGAGCGGCGGTCGAGCAGGTCGGCCACGAACAGCAGCAGGGCGAACTTGGCGAACTCCGAGGGCTGGATCTGCAGCGGCCCGGCGCCCAGCCAGCGGGTGGCGCCGTTGACCGACACGCCGATGCCCGGGACGAGCACCAGCACCAGCATGCCGATGGCGATGGCCATGAACGGCTTGGTGAAGCGCCGCCAGAAGTCCACCGAGACCATGAGGGTGGCCAGCAGGGCGATCGACCCGAGCACGGTCCACAGGAGCTGCCGCTCGAACAGCGACCACGGCACCCCGCCGGCGCGGACGGCCGGCACCGACGAGGCCGACATGACCATGACCAGGCCGAACATGTTCAGCACCACGACGATGGCCGCCATCAGCCAGAACGAGCTGGTGGGGACCCCCGGCACGGAGAAGCGGCGACGGCGCGAGATGGACCGGGGCGCGCTGCGGCCCCGGAGCGCCGGGTGACCGGTGATGGTGGTCATGCCACGGCCTCCAGGTGGGCTCGGACGACCGCCTGGAAGTGATCGCCCCGCTTGGCGTAGCCGGGGTACCAGTCGAACGAGGCGCACGCGGGCGACAGCACCACGTCGTCGCCGGGCTGGGCGAGGTCCGCGGCCAGCGCCACCGCCTCTTCCATGGTGCCGGCGGTGACGGTGGGCGTCAGCCCGTCGAAGGCGGCGGCGACGTCGGCGGCGGCCTCGCCGATGGCGACGACGGCGCGCAGGTGCGGGGCCAGCCCGCCGAGCTCTGCGAGGTCGAGGCCCTTGTTGCGGCCACCCGCGATGAGCACGGCGGAGTCGAAGCCCGACAGCGCCGCCACGGTGGCGTGGGGCGCGGTGGCCTTGGAGTCGTCGTACCAGCGCACCCCACCAGCCTCGCCCACCAGCTCCACCCGATGGGGGAGGCTCCGAAAGGCACGGAGAGCGGTTCGGATGCCGTCGAGCGTGGCGCCGGCGGCGAGCGCGGTGGCCGCGGCGGCCAGCGCGTTGGCGCGGTCGTGCGGCAGGGCGCGGGTGAGCTCGGCGACGGGGAGGAGCTCCAGGCCACCGGGGCCCCGCAGCACCCCGTCGGCCACGTGCCAGTCCGCCGGCTCTCGGATCCCGAAGGTCTCGGTTCGCTCCCCCACCGGGGCCCACCGCATGACCACCGGGTCGTCGGCGTTGGCGACGGCAATGCCGCCCTTGGCGTGGTTGGCCCAGATGCGGGCCTTGGCAGCCTCGTAGCCGGCCAGATCGAGGTGCACGTCGAGGTGGTCCGGCGCGAAGTTGAGCCAGGTGCCGACCACGGGCTGGTGCGCCGTGGCGAACGTGAGCCGGAACGACGACGCCTCCACCACGAACACCTCGGTGTCGGGGTCGTCGATGGCTTCCACCAGGGGCACGTCGACGTTGCCGGCCGGCACCGCCCGCCGCCCCGAGGCCAGCAGCATCTCGGTGACCAGGGTGGTGACGGTGGTCTTGCCGTTGGTGCCGGTGATGGTGGCGATGGGCCGGTGGTCCCAGGCGGCGGCCAGGTCGAACTCGCTGCGGATGGGGACGCCGGCGGTCCGCGCCCCCTCGAACAGCGGGTGGCGCTCCGGGATGCCCGGGCTGGGCACCACCGCGCCGTGCCGGGCGATGAGTTCCGACCAGTCCGCGGGCGGGTCCACCCAGTCCGCGCCCAGGTCCGCCGCCCGACCGGGGCCCTCGGCACCCAGCCGGTCGTCGGTGACGGTGACGGTGACCCCGCGCTGCACCAGCGCCCGCACCACGGCGGAGCCCATGACGCCGAGGCCGACCACCAGGACGCGGTCCGGGACGAGCGCCGCAGCGGCGGCCGGGTCGGTCACGGGGCGAACGTCGGGAGCGACGGCAGCGTGGTGAAGTCCGCGTAGAACATGCCCAGGGCGAGCGCGGTGGCCAGGCCGGCGATCATCCAGAAGCGCACGATGACGGTGGTCTCGGGCCAGCCCCGCAGCTCGTAGTGGTGGTGGATGGGCGCCATGCGGAACACGCGGCGGCCGAACACCCGGAACGAGAACACCTGGATGATCACGGACAGGGTCTCCACCACGAACAGCGCGCCGATGATGGGCAGCAGGAGCATGGTGTTGAGGGTGAGGGCCAGGCCGGCCAGCGCGGCGCCGATGGCGAGCGAGCCCGTGTCCCCCATGAAGATCTTGGCCGGGTAGGCGTTCCACCACAGGAAGCCGGCGCACCCGCCGAGCATGGCGGCGGCGACCACGGCCAGGTCCAGGGCGTGCTCCACGTCGTAGACCAGCGGGTTGCGGAACGCCCAGAAGCCGATGATGGTGAAGGCGGCGAAGGCGAAGATCGACGACCCGGCGGCCAACCCGTCGAGCCCGTCGGTGAGGTTCACGCCGTTGGTGACGGCCATGATCACCACCACCGAGAACAGCACCCAGCCGACCTTGCCGAAGTCGATGGCCAGCACCGACGACGAGTCGAACGAGTTGAAGCGGGTGAACGACAGCGTGGTGTGCACGCCCGTCCACACCACGGTGGCGATGGCGAACCCGCCCGCCACCAGCAGCAGGCCCAGCACCTTGGTCCGCTTGTTCAGGCCCAGGTTGCGCTCCCGGGTGATGCCGATCCAGTCGTCGAGGAAGCCCACCAGCCCGGCGCCCACCACCAGGGCCAGCACGAACATGCCCGAGCGCGTGAACACCACCCGGCTGCGCAGGTGGGCCACGGAGTAGCCGATGACCGCGCCGATGACGATGGCGATGCCGCCCATGGTGGGCGTGCCCGCCTTCACCTGGTGCCCCTCAGGGCCCTCCTCGCGGATGTTCTGGCCGATCTGGTGGTTGGTGAGCCACACGATCAGGTAGCGGGTGCCCACCAGGGACGCGGCCAGGGACAGGCCTCCGGCCATCAGCAGGGCGATCATGCGGCGGTCCCCCCGGTCCATCCGGCCGCGGCGAGCGCGTCGCGCAGCACGACCCGGTCGTCGAAGGGCGTGACCACGGTGCCCACGGTCTGGGTGGTCTCGTGGCCCTTGCCGGCCACCAGCACCACATCGCCCGGCTGGGCCTCCGCCACGGCGAGGGCGATGGCCGACGCCCGATCGGGCTCGATGCGGAGGTCCGTGGATGGGTCGATTCCGTGTTGCACGGCATCGATGATCGCAGCCGGATCCTCCCCCCGAGGGTTATCGGTGGTCAGGACGACCAGATCGGCCAGCTCACCTGCGGCTTCGCCCATGTGGGGCCGCTTGCCGTGATCGCGGTCGCCGCCCGCACCGAACACGATGATGACGCGGCCGTCGGTGAGCTCGCGGGCCGAGCCCAGGAGCTGGCGGATGCCGTCGGGGGTGTGGGCGTAGTCCACGGCGGCCAGGAACGGCTGGCCCTGGTCGATCCGCTCGAAGCGGCCCGCCACCAGCACCGCCGACGCCAGGCCGTCGACGATGGCCTCGACCACATGGCGGGGTTCGTCGTGGTCCTT
>CALANQ010000377.1 GCA_937926025.1 uncultured Acidimicrobiales bacterium | reverse complement strand
GACGCGCCGGGCTTGCCCAGGTCCCACTCATCGTCCGCCGGGGTCATCGTCAGTTCTTCTCGGGATACGACACCACGTCGCCCTTGCCGCTGATCGGGAGGGTCTGGATCAGGTTGTCCAGGGACACCAGGAGATGGTCGGTCGTCTCGCCCTCGATCGTGAGCGACGGCGTGCCGGACTCGTAGCGGCTGAGGAAGCCGCGACGGACCGTGCTGCCCAGGTCGCCGGTGGCGAGATCCACCGGCGACACGGAGAACGTGCGGTCGGTGCCCTCGAACACGAACACGTTCAGGCCCTTGCCCGCAGGCACCAGCAGCGATCGGGCGGTGCCGTCGAACAGGGCGTCGGACGAGTGGTACCGCCCGCTGGACACCGGTTGGGCCGTGCCCAGCGAGGCGTTGGCCCAGCTCCGCTCACCGGTGGAGAGGTCCCAGGCGGCCAGGCCGCCCTTCGGGGTGCCGCGGGTGGTGACGGTCAGCGCCACGAGGGTCCGGCCGACGATCTCACTGGGCTGGACCTGGGTGTCGGCGGGAGCGGCCAGCACCCGGGCCTCGCCGGGAGCACGGAGCACGAGGTCCCGCTCCCCCACCACCACCTCGTCCTGGTCCAGGCTGCCGAACCCGTTCAGCCGGGAGGTCCACTTGATGGCGCTGGAGGCCGGGTCCCACCGGACCACGCAGGAATCGCCGAAGCCGAAGGCGGCCATCACGTCGGAGCTGCCCGGGACCGGACGGACGACGTCGCCAGCGGACATCTCCAGCTTCCACGGCGTGTTCTCGTTCTCGGGGCACTGCGGCGTGGTGGAGCGGATCGTCTTGCCGTTGGCCGGATCGACGAACAGGACCGGGGTCGGGGCGTCATCGGCCTCGGGATCGTCCACCAGGAACAGCCGGTCGCCGGCGATGGACATGGAGCCCGAGGTGGACGCCAGCCGCTTGGACCACTGCGGCTCGCCGGACCCCGTGCCGTACGCCGTGACGTAGGCGTCGGTGGTGCGCACGACCAGCCGACCGCCCACCGCACCGAAGCAGTTCGGGCAGCCGGCCGTGAGCTTGTCGTGGAGCGTGGTGGTCCACCGGGTGGCACCCGTCTCCGCATCGAACGCGTAGAGCTGGTCCTCGGTGGCGGCGAACAGGGTGTCGTCGACCTCGGCCACCTCGACCCGGTAGGTGCTCTCGTCGAGCGGCTCGCTCTGCCACACCAGCCTCGACCCGTCGCCCTGGAACCGGACCCGGGCCACGCGCCGCGTGGTCTGGGAGTTGTCGGTCTCCTGCTGGACCAGGATCACGTCAGTGCCGTCGCCGCCCCCGGGCAGCACGGTGGCGCTGCCGCTGATGGTCAGGACCGACGAGTCGAAGTCGGACCCGTTGAAGCCCGAGGTGACGCTGCCGACGTCGCAGCTGCGGACCGCGCCCACGATCCCGAACACGAACACCACGATCACCGCGATCGGCACCACCGCGCAGCCGACGCGGCGGGCCGCCTTCGCCCCGCCCGAGCTCGAGGTGCGCCCGGTGCGCTTGGCCGCCGGTGGCGGCGTGCGAGGCGCCCCGGCCACCGACGCCGGCTGCGCCCACTGGTTGCCAGGAGGGGGCGCCGCCACCGGTGGGGCCGGCCAGCCCTGCAGCGACGGGCCGGTCGACGGCGGGGCCGGCTCGGGCTCGGGGTCGAGGGTCGGCGTGGACCCCGCCATCTTGGTGACGTTCCCGCAGCCCGGGCAGGTGATCAACCCGAGCGCGTCGGCCTCGGGCAGCGCCGCGCCGCACGTCGTGCAGACCCCACTGTCGCCCACCTGATCCTCCCGCTGATCAGCGACGCAGCTCCGCTGCATCCGGTGTGTCCACCGTAGCCAGCGCATCGGCGACGGTCCGCAGACCGCCCGGCCCGGCCACCTGATCCACCAGCTCCAGCGGCAGGGGGTCGTGGTCCTGCTCCCAGGGAGCCCGGGCCGCACCGCCGAGGCGCCGCTGGAGCGCCGGCCAGAGCCCGGCCGGGACGGCACGGCCGCGCCCACCGACCAGCCACACGGGACGCTCGCTGGCGCGCGCCACCGCCGCCGCCGCCCACCCACCGGGAGCGACCAGCGCGTCCCGGGGCCCGATGGCGGAGGCATCCAGGACCACCAGGTCCGACGCCGCCACGGCCGTGGCCAGGCCGCTGACCGGCACGTCGACCGCATCCACGTCGAACCGCTCGAGCGCCCGCACGAACCCGGGCCCGTCACCGTCGACGTCGACGACGCGCACCTGCACATCGCCCCGCCGGGCGAAGGGCGGGGCCAGGCGCTCCGGCCAGCCGATCACCGCCACCGCGGCCCCCTCGGGCAGGGCGTGGGCCAGCTCGTCGACCGTGGGGTCGCCCACGAAGTCGCTGTGGCAGCGCCACGCCTCATCGGCGGGGTCTGCGGCCAGGAGGGTCCGGGCGCACAGCCACCAGATGGGACCGTTGGCCGGATGGCGGTCGATGAGCCGGCGGCACGCCGTGACCAGCGACACCGGGTCGTCGGCGAACGATGCCAGCGACGCCGCCGCCTCCTGGACCACATCGTCGGCCGGCGCGCCCGTGGCCCGGGCCACGAACCGGAGGCGCTCGATGGGGTGCACGCCCCGACGCTACCGACGGACGATCAGAGTCCGGGCTTGAAGATCATCAGGTAGAGCTCCACGGCGAGGAGCAGGTGCATGATGCCGCCCGCCATGGACACGATCTTGTCCGCGCCCTCGTCGCCGGCCGCCGCCTTCTTCTCGGCCGGGAGCATCATCCCGAAGATCACGCCGAGCATGATGAACCACACGAGCATCGCGGCCGAGATGAACGGGTCCGAGAACTCGATGTACTTGTCGCTCATGCCGACCAGGCCGAACCCGGCGATGCCAGATCGGAAGAGCGTCGTGTAGGGAAAGAGTGTAGATCTCGG
>CALANQ010000376.1 GCA_937926025.1 uncultured Acidimicrobiales bacterium | reverse complement strand
GCCCGGGCAGCCCCTGGGCCACGGAGCGCACGACGTTGGCGGTCTTGCGGCCGACGCCCGGCACCGTCACCCAGTCGCTCATGGCCGTGGGCACCTCGTCCCCGAACCGCTCGACCACCGCGGTCGCCATGCCGATCAGGCTCTTCGTCTTGTTCCGGTAGAAGCCCGTGGACCGCACGATCTCCTCGACATCGAGCGGATCGGCGGCCGCCAGCGACGGAGCATCGGGGTAGCGGGCGAAGAGGTGGGGCGTCACCAGGTTCACCCGGGCATCGGTGCTCTGCGCCGAGAGGATGGTGGCGGCGACCAGCTCGAACGCGTTGCGGTGGTCCAGCTCGCACAGGTCGACGGCGCGGCCCGGGTACTCGTCGGCGAGGAGCTCGTGGGTGCGCCGAGCGCGTCCGGCAGGGGTTCGAGGTCGGGCCATGGCCGGAGGATACGCACCAAGACGCCCTCCACCGGCGGGTTCCCGACCCCCTCCCCGCCAGCGTCAGCACGTGCCCTTCCCCCCCGTCGACCACCCCGTTCCCGGAACGGACGCGATCCTCCGCGTGGAGGGCACCGCCGACGGACGCGACATCGGCGTCCGCGGCGACCTCGACACCGCCGATGCCGCCACGGTGGAGGCGGTGGCGGCCGCCGCCATCGGGCACGGCGCCCTGGGCGATGACCCGCCGGTCCGGCTCCTCGCCCACCACCCCGCCGATCGGCTCCTCCCCCTGCCCGAGGCGGTGGCCGAGCGCCTCGGCTTCCACCCCAGACGGGACCTGTTCCAGATGCGCCGGCCGCTGCCCGTCGCCGCCGACGACCCCGGCCGCGACGGCGCGCCCCCGCTCCCGCTCCGACCGTTCGACCCGGCGCGCGACGCCGAGGCCTGGGTCCGCACCAACAACCGCGCCTTCGCCACCCACCCGTCCCAGGGCCAGCAGACCCTCGCCACCCTCGAGGCCACCCTGGCCGAACCGTGGGTCGACCTCGACGGGTTCCTCGTCACCGACGACCCGGACCGTCCCGGCGAGCTGGCCGGCTCCTGCTGGACCCGCGTCCACCCCGCCACCGACGACGACCCGGTCCTCGGCGAGATCTTCGTCATCGGCGTCGATCCGTCGCAGCACGGCCGCCGCCTCGGCCAGACCCTGGTCCTGGCCGGCCTGGACCACCTGGCCTGGTCCGGCGTGTCCACCGGCATGCTCTACGTCGAGGCCGACAACGAACCGGCGCTGCACCTGTACCGGCGCCTCGGCTTCGCCGTCCACCTGCACTACCGGATCTCCACCCGATGAGCGCCACCCCCCGCAGCCGCTACGACTGGACCCGCGACGACCTGGCCGACCTGCTGTCGGACCAGCCCCGCTACCGGGTGGACCAGGTGTGGCAGGGCCTCTACGACCACGGCACCGAGCCCGAGGACTGGTCGAACGTGCCCAAGGCGCTCCGGGCGTCGGTCGCCGAGCACCTCCCGCCGGCACTGCGTCCGGCGGCGGAATCCGTCAGCGACGATGGCGAGACCGTGAAGTGGCTGTGGACCCTGGCGGACGGCCACCAGGTGGAGACCGTCCTCATGCACTACCCCGACCGGACCACCGTGTGCGTGTCGTCGCAGGCCGGGTGCGCCATGGCGTGCGGGTTCTGCGCCACCGGCCAGGCCGGGTTCGACCGCCACCTCACGACGGGCGAGATCGTGGAGCAGGTCGTGGCCGCCCGCCGCCGCTCGGCCGAGGCGGGCAAGCGCCTGTCGAACGTGGTGTTCATGGGCATGGGCGAGCCGTTCGCCAACTACGACCGCACGTGGGAGGCGGTGCACCGGATCCACGACGACCTCGGCCTCGGCGCCCGCCACCTCACCCTGTCGACGGTGGGCGTGGTGCCGGGCATCCGCCGGCTGACCGAGGCCGCCCTGCCCGTGAACCTGGCGGTGTCGGTCCACCTGGCCAACGCCCTCGAGCGCGACGTGCTGGTCCCCATCAACAAGCGGTACCCCCTCGCCGTGCTGGCCGAGGCGTGCGCCGCCTACGTCGACGCCACCCACCGGCGACTGTCGTTCGAGTGGGCGCTCATCGACGGCGTCAACGACACCGATCGCCACGCCCGAGAGCTGGCCGACTACGCCCGCCCCCTGCGCGCCCACGTGAACCTGATCCCGCTGAACCCCACGCCCGGCTACGCGGTGCGGGGCACGCCCCCCGCCCGGGTCCGGGCCTTCGCCGAGCTGCTCGGCGACCTCGGCATCAACGCCACCGTCCGCCGCACCCGCGGCACCGACATCGATGCGGCGTGCGGGCAGCTGCGCGCCACCCACGGCGAGCCCGGCCCCACGCCGGTCGCCGATCCAGCCCGCCGCTGATCAGCGCCACCAGGTGCCGTCGGGCGCGGCTCCGGGCGCGTACCAGAACACCCCGTCGGCGCCGCCGGCGCTGAACGCCCCCACGACGGGCCGGTGCGAGCCGTCGGCCGTGACCGCCGTGGACGATGCGGACCGGTTCGCGCCCCACCGCCACCACGCGTCGGAGGCGGCGCCGGGTGCGTACCAGACCACGTCGTCGCGGCCGTCGCCGCCGAGGTCGGCCACGAACGGCTGGTAGCGGCCGGACACCGCCGTGGTGCGCCGGTCGAACGCGCCCCGGGGACCGCCGAACCACACGTGATCGGGCGCGCTCCCCGGCCCGTACCAGAACACGTCGTCGTTGCGATCCCCGTCGAAGTCCCCCACCAGCGGCAGGTACGAGCCGCTCACCGACACGCTGGCGTCGACGTGCTTGCCGAGCCCGGTCGACAGCCAGAGGTGGTCCGCCGCCTGGCCGGGGGCGTACCAGAGCACGTCGGTCTTGCCGTTGCCGTCGAAGTCCCCGACCCGGGGCAGGTAGCTGCCGCCGACGGACTGGGACCGGGCGGTGAAGGCGGACCCGTTCCAGGTCCAGAGGCTGTCGGCCCGCGACCCCGGCCCGTACCAGAAGACCTCGTCACGGCCGTTGCCGTCCGTGTCCACCACCAGCGGTTGCAGGCCCTTCGGGCGCGACAGCCGCACCGACCGGAACCCGCGGAGCCCTTCGGCCACCCAGAGGTAGGCCGCGCCCGAGCTGCGGTTGTACCAGAGCAGGTCGTCGTCGCCGTCCCCGTCGACATCCAGCGGGAGCACGTCGTCGTAGGTCCCCCCGATGTCGAGGCGCACCGACGAGAACTGCCCGGAGCCCGACCCGGGCCAGAGCCAGTCGACGGTGGCACCCGGGGCGTACCAGAGGATGTCGCCGCGCCCGTCGCCCTGCCCGTCGAGCGCGATCGGCCGGTAGGTGCCGTTGACGGTGGCGGGCGTGAGGTTCAGGCCCGGCGGGGCGGGCGGCAGGCAGGCGCCGCGGCCTGCCGTCAGGTCGCACA
>CALANQ010000375.1 GCA_937926025.1 uncultured Acidimicrobiales bacterium | reverse complement strand
CGCTCCTCGGCCACTACGCCGCCAACCCGGATCGCTTCTCCGGTCGGGCGAAGGAGGTGTCGGGCGCGGCCGCCACGGTGGGCGGCCGGGCGCGGACGGTGCTCGACGGGGCGCTGTTCCCGGTGCTCGACCGCCACGGCGCCTTCGGGGACTTCTACCGCGTCGACGGACCGTTCCTCGGCTGGGTGCTCGGCCCGCTCGCGGTCGCCGGCGTGGCCGTGTGGCTGTGGTGGCTGGTGCGCCGATGGCGGTCGGCCCGGCCCGGACCGCCGGTCCCCGCGCTCCGCTGCGAGCCGGTCCTGGTGGCCTGGCTGGTGCTCACCGCCGTCGTGTCCCAGACCGAGGCGATGTCGTCCCAGCGGTGGCTGGCGCTCACCCCGATCTGGTCGCTGGCCGTGGCATCGTCGCTCCTGGCCGCCGGTCGGTTCCTGGTGGCCCGGACCGTGCTCCGTCCCGCCTGGTTGGTGGCCGCCGGCGCCGTGCTGGTGGCCACCGTGGCCCTGGCGAGCGCCGCCCGGTTCTTCGACGAGGACCAGCAGCGGCGCGCCTACGGCGACACCCGCACGGCTGGCGCCTACGACCTGGGCTGGCGGCTGGCCCACGGCGAGGCGGGCACCCCCGTGCTGTCCCTGGGCGCCCCGTTCCAGCCGTACTCCGCGTTCGGCAGCCTGCGCTTCCAGGTGCCGGACTGGGAGACCCGGGTGACCGAGGTCGACCCGCTGGAGGCGGCGGGTCGGTCCGGGGTCCCTGCGCCGGAGGTGGGCGACGGGCAGGTGGCGGTGGTCGCCTCCGAGCGCATCCCCACCGACTGGTGCCCGCTGGCGCGAGCCAACCCCGAGGCGTCGTTCGCCGAGGTCCGGGACCGCTACGGGGTGGTGCTCTACCTGGTGGCGTGGCCGGGACCGCTCCCGCTGGACCCCGGTCGGACCCCGGCGGCCACCACGCTGCACCGGGTTGAGGTGCGCTGCTGATCGGCCGGGCCAGCGCCGGCCGCACGCCTGGGGCACCATCGGGGGCGGCCCTGCGCTCGCCGTCCGGCCCGCTGCGCCTGGCCCCCCGCCCCCCGCCCGAAGGAGCCCCCCGTGACCGTGATCGATCCTGTCGCCGACCCCGAGAAGGCGCTGCTGCTCGACTACCTCCGAGGTCAGCGCCGCCACGTCCTGGGCATCATCGACGGGCTGTCGGAGGCGGACCTCCGCCGGCCGGTCCTCCCGTCGGGGTGGTCGTGCCTGGACATGGTCCGCCACCTCACCGTGGACGAGGAGCAGTTCTGGTTCGGCGCGGTGGTGGCCGGCGACGCCGAGGTGATCGCCGGGCTCGACGGCGGCGACGACTCGTGGACCGTCCCGCCCGAGGTGCCCGTGACCGAGGTGCTGGACCGCTACCGCGACGCGTGCGCCCGATCCGACGAGATCGTGGCGGCCACGCCGCTGGGTGCGCCGCCCGCGTGGTGGCCCGGGGACCTGTTCGGCGACTGGCGCATCGACGACCTCCGCGAGGTCATGCTCCACCTGATCGCCGAGATCGCGTGCCACGCCGGACACCTCGATGCTGCCCGCGAGCTCATCGACGGCCGGCAGTGGATGGTGCTGACCGAGTAGCCGCCCGAGGTCAGCCGAGCTGCGAACCGGTCGCCGGTGCTCCGGGCCCGGGCTCGGGTGTCAGGGGACGTCGGCGCCTTCTGCCTCGGTGATCAGCTCGTCGGCGCTGGCCTGGCGGAGGAAGCCGTCGGCCACGGCGGCATCGGCGGACTCCGTCACCGCAGCCACGTAGGCGTCGTGGTCGGCGTACCGATCGGCCAGCTGCTCGGCCGTCAGCGGGGTCGTGGAGCCGAACAGCGAGCAGATCACGCTGTCGGTGGGGTTGGTGCCGGTGAGCACGGCGGTGGGCGCATCCACCGCGGGCGTGCGGATGCCGCCGACGGCGATGCCCGCCTCGTCGCGCACGATCTCGCCGGCGTCATCGGTCTCGATGCGAGGGCTGGTGGCGGGCTTGGTCCCGTCGACGATCCACGTGTGCAGCGAGTCGAACGCCTGCTGGACGATGGCCTCCTGCGGCCCGTCGTTCACCTCGCCGCACGTGGTGCTCAGGTCCACGTTGGCGTCGGTCCACCGGCGGCCGGCCAGCACGCCGTAGTCCAGGGTGGAGCGGTCGGCGTGGGCGGTGCCGGCCGACTCCCAGGTCACCAGGTGCTCGTGGTCGTCCTGACGGGCGTCCACGAAGCCCAGGTAGTCGAGGTCGGTCTCCGTCTCGAACTGGAGGACGGGCACCTTCGTGTCGGTGCGGATCTGGGTGCCCTCGGGCGGCGACTGGCCCTCGGCGATGTCGGCCGCGGCCACGCCCCGGCTGTGGATGAGGAACCCGTCGAACAGGTCGTTGGTGGGCTGGATGCCGTCGACGTAGGAGGTGAGCCGGAACGCGGACTGCGACTCGCCCACCGCGATCACCCGCTCCACGTCGAGGTCCCCGAGCGGCGTGCCCTCGCCCGTCTCGGCCACGGTGCGGGCGGCCTGGCTGAAGATGTCGTAGGCGTAGTCGTCGCCCGGGTGGCTGAGGTCGGCGTAGCGCTCCGGATCCCAGGTCTTGAGCGGCGCGAGCGCCTCGGGCGGCACGTTCGGGATCTCGATGCCGAGACCGCCGGGCTCGACGCCCATCTTCTGCGCCGACACCGAGGCGTACGCGTAGCCGTCCGCCAGCAGGACGTCGGCGAGGAACCCGAAGTCCGGGTCGGAGTCCCGCCCGGCGCTCACGTTCAGCCACTCGACCACCAGCGTGCCGTTGAAGTCGTCGGGATCGGCCGGCCGGCGGACCACGACGCGGGTGGTGTACGGCGCCGTGCTGTCGGTGGCCTGCACGGACCACCGCCCATCGGTGGTGAGCGTGCCCTCGGCGGCGTACGCCGAGGCATCGCCGGACAGGAAGTACTCGTCTTCGGTGTAGCCGTAGCGGTCCTCCCACCCGTCCGGCATCGCCAGGTACGCGATGCCGTACCGCCCGCCGGTGACCGGTCCCTCGACGTCGGCCTTCGGCACCTCGTCGAGCCGGGCCGCCAGCGCCTGCGCCGCCTCCGACGGGCCCGCCTCGGTGGTGGTGGTCGAAGGCGCCGCCGCCTCGTCGGAGGAGCAGCCGGCGAGGGCTCCGGCGGCGAGGAGTGCGGTCAGGACCAGGGCTGATGCCGATCGGCGGCGGGGTGCGCGCATCGCCACGGCCTAGCAGTCCAGCGGGCCTCACGCTGGCTCCAAGCGGTCTCCAAGCCACCCCGCAGAAGGTGTCGGCACCGAAGCGGCCCACCCGGTCCGCACCGACCCGAGGGAGCCCTCGCCATGTCCACGATCCGTGCGATCGCCCTGATGCCCCAGCACGCCCCCGGCTCGAGCCCGAGCCGCCGGGACCACCCACCGGCACCCCGCCGCAAGCGCCGTCCGCCGAGCCTCAAGCGGCGGGCGGTGGGCGCCGGGATCCCGCTGCTGCTCACCGTCGCCGCCGTCCTCCCCGCCTGCGGGTCCGACGGCAGCGACGCCGTGAAGGAGACCAAGCCCACCACGACGGTCGCCCAGGCCGAGCCCACCACCACGGTGGCGGCCGACGGCACGATCACCGTCACCGCGGTCGACTTCGATTACCGCGACCTGCCCGACACCGTCCCTGCTGGGACCACGTTCAAGCTGGTCAACGACTCGGAGGAGGAGCTCCACGAGTTCGTGGCGTTCCGCCTGCCCGACGACGAGGAGCGCTCCGTCGACGAGCTGATCGAGCTGCCCGAGGCCGAGCTCCAAGGGATCTTCGGCGACGGGCCGCCCGCCACCGTGCTGCTCGCCAAGCCGGGCGGGCCCCAGATCGCGGCGGTCGGCGACGGCACCCTCAGCGAGCCCGGGCGCTACCTCGTGGCCTGCTCCATCCCGGTGGGTGCCGACCCCGACGAGCTCCTCGCCTCCGACGGTCCGCCCCCCGCCGGCGGTGTCCCCCACTTCCACAAGGGCATGTACGCCGAGCTCACCGTCGAGTAGCTCCGCCGCACCCTCGCCTCCCCCGACCGCCGTCGTCCCCGGGCTCCCCTCCCGGCGGGCGGCGGCGGTGGCGCGTCCGAGCCTCGGGCCGCGCGCCCGGCCCGCTTGGAGCCGCTTGCAGGCCGCGGTCCATGCCGCCTCCAAGTGCGCCACAAGCGGGTGGTGCGAGAACAGGACCAGCAACCGATGCCACCCCGATCGAAGCGATCGACCAACCCGACAAGGAACCAACCATGAACCAGGAACTGCCCATCCGATTCTGCGAGCCCGAGCAGGTGGCCCCCGACACGTGGGTCGTCCGCCAGCTCGCCGGCGAGGGCATGGGCCCCGTCGCCACCTACGTGAACTCGTCGGTGATCCTCGGCGCCGAGCCGGTGATCGTCGACTGCGGTCCCGCCATCACCCGCGACCAGTGGATGGAGACCACGTTCTCCCTGGTCGACCCGGCCGACGTGCGCTGGATCTTCCTCTCGCACGACGACGTCGACCACACCGGCAACCTCATGCAGGTGCTCGACGCCTGCCCGAACGCCACGCTCGTCACCACCGCCTTCATGATCGAGCGGATGAGCGCCGACTACGGGATGGCCCTGCCGCTGCCCCGCATGCGCTGGGTCAACGACGGCGACCGGATCGACGCCGGCGACCGCCAGCTCGTCGCCGTCACCCCGCCCATCTACGACAGCCCCACCACCCGCGGCCTGTTCGACACCAAGACCGGTGTGTACTGGGCCTCCGACGCCATGGGGTCGCCCGTGCCCCACGAGGTCGACGACATCGCCCAGCTCGACCCGGGCTTCTGGCGGGAGGCGTTCCTCGGCCAGCAGCTCATGGTCAGCCCGTGGCTCAACTGGACGTCGCCCGAGCGCTACGACGGCGTCGTCGACCGGGTCCGGTCCCTGGGCGCCACCGTCGTGACGTCGGCCCACGGTCCGGCGCTGCGCGGGTCCCAGATCGACTCCGCCTGCCGCCTGCTCCGCGAGCTGCCGTACCTGCCGCCGGCGAAGCTCCCCGGCCAGGTCGACCTCGACGCCATCGTGGCCATGCTCGCCGCCGGTGCCCCGCCCGCCGACGAGCCCGTCGTCCACGCCCCGTCGGAGCTGATCACCGCGGCCGAGGAGGTGGCGGCATGAGCGCGGCAGCCCCCGTCCTGATGCCCACCGTGCCGGAGGCGGCCGAGCGCGGGCGTCCGTGGTGGTACTGGCCGGCGCTGGTCGCCGGCGCCATCCTGGTGGTCTCCACCGTCCGGGTGCTGACCTCGGCGCACGACATCGACTCTTCCGGCGCGCTCACCGCCGCCATCGGGCTGGCGATGCCGCTGGCACTGGCCGGTCTCGGCGGCCTGTGGTCGGAGCGGGCCGGCGTGGTCAACATCGGCCTCGAAGGCATGATGATCGTCGGCACCTGGGGGGCGGCCTTCTTCGGCTTCCACTACGGAGCGTGGGCCGGCATCCTCGGCGCCGTGCTGGTCGGCGTGATCTTCGGCGCCATCCACGCCCTGGCGACGGTGATCTTCGGCGTGGACCACATCGTCTCCGGTGTCGCGATCAACCTGCTCGGCGCCGGCGCC
>CALANQ010000374.1 GCA_937926025.1 uncultured Acidimicrobiales bacterium | reverse complement strand
CTTCCGGGGACACCTCGTCCCCGTCCCACCCACCGAGGCCCGCCTGCTCGATCGGCTGGCCGAGACCCCCGAGACCATCGTCAGCCGTGACGAGCTGGGCCGCCTCCTCTGGGACGACCCACCGGCCAGCCGGAGCTCGCTCACCAGTCGGATCCACACCCTTCGCAAGCGGCTCCGGCCGATCGGGCTCACGATCCACGCCATCCGCGGCCACGGGTTCCTGCTCACCGCAGGTCCGCCCGCCAGCGACCAACCCAACGCATCTGCCAGCACCCCCGCCGCCCGGCGGGGCACACCAAGGAGGACCTCGTGGTCCAGCTCGTCACTGCCATCGTGAAGCCGTTCATGCTCGAAGACGTCAAGACCGCCCTCCAGGGCTTCGGCGTCGCGGGCATCACGGTCAGCGAGGTCCAGGGGTACGGCCGCCAAGGCGGCAAGACCGAGACCTTCCGAGGGTCGGAGTACGCCGTGGACTTCGTCCCGAAGGTCCGCATCGACGTCGTCGTCAAGGCCGAACAGGTCGATGAGGTCTTCACCGTCTTGGCCGACGCAGCCCGAACCGGCAAGATCGGTGACGGCAAGATCTGGGCGACCGAGGTCACCAAGATCATGCGGGTCCGCACGTCGGAGGTCGGTGACGACGCCATCTAGGCGTCGGAGCCCTCCCCGAAAGGAAGTCCATCGATGCGCCGAGCCGGCAAGGAGCAGTGGACCCGGATCGCGAGCCTTGTGCTCGTGGCCGTGGTGGCCGCTCTCTCCCTGCCGCTCGGCGCATCGGCGTCCACGCCCCGGCTCGACACCGCCCCCGCCACCCGCATCCACGACCGGCAGCCCCACGTCGAGGCCCGCCCCGCGCCGGCGTCTCGCCGCCCCATCGTCAGCCGGGAGGCGGCGCAGCGCGCCGCCGCGATCGTGGTGGCGGCTCTCGCACTCCTCGGTCTCCTGCGCCTCGTCGATCCCCGACGCCTCGCGCTGAGCCCCGTCCTGCTGGCCGTCCAGCGAGGACCCCCGTCGCTGCGCTGAACCTCCCCGTTCTCCGCATCTCGGGCCTTCGCCCGAGCGACGAAAGGTGTCCCCATGACGACGTTCGCCCCCACCGACGCGCCCATCGCCCTGCTGCGGTGGCCTGCCGACGCCGACCGGCGCAAGGAGCTCTCCGCCGAGGGGCGGCCCCGCCTCCTGCTGGTCGAACCCGATGCACCGCCGCCCGCCACCTGGGACGTGCTCGAAGACTGGGTCCGGCTCCCGGCCGACCCGGCGGAGATCGAGGCCCGCATCGCCACGCTGATGCGGCGCCTCCCCACGGAACGGCCGGCGCCGGTCCTCGACGACGACGGCGTGCTCCGCGTCGGCCCCCGGTGGGTGGCGCTCCCGCCCGTGGAGGCCCGCGTGGTGGCCGCCCTCCTGGCCCGCCCGGAGGCCGTGGTCTCCCGCGGGAACCTGGTCGACGCCGGCTGGCCCGACGGCGAGCCCGCCGGCAGCACCAACGGCCAGATCCTCGACGGGCGCATCAAGCTGCTGCGCCGCCGGCTGGTCGACGTGGACCTCGAGATCCACACCGTCCGGGGCGTCGGCTTCGTCCTGACGGCCAAGACGGCCGCTTGAGCGACCACTACCGTCGGCGTCCATGGACGCCGTGCGCACCCCCGACGACCGCTTCGAGCACCTCCCCGGCTGGGACTTCGAGCCCCGGTACGTGGAGGTGGACGACGGCGAGGGCGGGAGCCTGCGCGTCCACTACGTCGACGAGGGACCGGGCGACGCCGCGCCGGTGCTGCTGCTCCACGGCGAACCGTCGTGGGGGTTCCTGTACCGGCACATGATCCCGCCGCTCGTGGCGGCGGGGCACCGGGTGATCGTCCCGGACCTGGTCGGCTTCGGGCGCTCGGACAAGCCCGCCCGCCAGGGCGACCACACCTACGCCCGCCACGTGGAGTGGATGCGCCAGGCGCTCTTCGACCGCCTCGACCTCACCGGCATCACGTTCTTCGGCCAGGACTGGGGCGGCCTCATCGGGCTGCGCCTCGTGGCCGAGCACCCGGAGCGCTACGCCCGGGTGGTGGTCGCCAACACGGGGCTGTCCACGGGCGACCGGCCGATGGGCGACGCCTTCCTGGCCTGGCAGGAGTTCGCCCGCACCACCGAGGTGTTCCCGGTGGGCGCCATCATCGACGGCGGGTGCACCACGGCGCTCACCCCCGAGGTCATCGCCGGCTACGACGCCCCGTTCCCCGACGACACCTACCTCGCCGGCCCCCGGGTCATGCCGTCGCTCGTGCCCACCGGCCCCGACGACCCGGCCTCGGCCGCCAACCGGGCGGCGTGGGACTCCCTCCGGCAGTTCGACAAGCCGTTCCTGGTGGCGTTCAGCGACAGCGATCCCATCACCCGAGGCGGCGATCGGGTGTTCCACCGGGAGGTTCCCGGCACCGCCGGCCAGGCCCACACCACCATCGAGGGCGGCGGTCACTTCCTGCAGGAGGACCGGGGTCCGGAGGTCGCAGCGGTGCTCATCGGCTTCATCGAGGCCACCGCTTGATAGGCCGTTCGGCCTGATCTGGTCCCCAACGGCCCGAGCAGCCTGGAATCGGACTCGAAGCGGCCGATCACCAGGGTGTGGTGGGCGTCGCGGTCGGCGATCACCGCTGCCGCCATGACGCACCCTCGCCACCGCCTCCTCGCCATCACCCTGGCCGCGAGCCTCGGGATCTGGTCTGCGGTGATCCTGCTCGGGCTGCCGTCGGAGCGCGGCGCCGTGCTGCTCTCCAACCTTGGCCAGTGCCTGGCCCCGATGCTGGCCGCAGGGGCCTGCGTCCTGGCGTCGCGCCGGGCGATCACCGAGCGCCAAGCGCTCGGGTGGAAGCTGCTCGCCGGTTCTGCGGGGTGCTGGGCCCTCGGACAGGTGGTGTGGACGTACTACGAGGTCTCCGGCGCCGCCGCCCCGTTCCCGTCGTTCGCCGACGTCGGCTACCTGCTGGCCGTGCCGCTGGCCCTCGCGGCCATCTGGACGCTGACCATCCGCAACAGCGCGTCGTCGTGGTTCGTCGCCGTCCTCGACGGCCTGATCCTCGCCGGCGGCCTGCTGGCCATCAGCTGGGCGCTGGTCCTGGGCGCGGCGTGGGAGGAAGGCGGCGACAGCCCGTTCCTGTTCGCCCTCACCCTGGCCTACCCGGTGGGCGATCTCGTCGTGGTGTCGGCGGTGCTGCTGGCCATCATGCGCACCGACCGCAACCGCGACGCGGTGCCCCTGGTCGTCATCGCCGTCGGGCTGGTGGTGCTCGGCGTGGCGGACTCGATCTTCGTGTGGACCACCATGCAGGGCACCGAGCAGGCCGTGTCCATCGCCGACATCGGCTGGACCGCCGGCTACCTCGTGCTGGTGTACGCCGCCAGCGTCTACCCGCTGCCGGTCGCATCGGGCCGTGCGGAGCTGCACGCCGCACCCAGCCTGCGCCGGGCGGCGCTCCCGCTCACCGTCGTCTGCGTGGCGTGGGTCATCCGCATGGTGCTGGTGGCGACCGGCCAGCCCGAGGACGAGTTCCTCACCCTGCTCACCATCACCACGGTGGCCCTGGTGCTGCTCCGGTTCCTCATGACGATGCGGGAGAACCAGGCGCTCACCAGCTCGCTGGAGGAGAAGATCGGCGAGCTGACCGCCCGTGAGCAGCAGCTCAGCCACCAGGCCCTGCACGACCCGCTCACCGGGCTGGCCAACCGCCGCCTGTTCAGCGACCGCGTCGAGCACGCCCTCAACCGGAGCCGCCGCACCGGGGACCTCAGCGCCGTGCTGTTCATCGACCTCGACGACTTCAAGACCGTGAACGACAGCCTCGGCCACGGTCGGGGCGATGACCTGCTGGTGGCGGTCGGCCGCCGCATCGCCGACGCGCTCCAGCCGAGCGACACCGCCGCCCGCTTCGGCGGCGACGAGTTCGCCGTGCTGGTGGAGCGGGTGGACGAGGCCCGCGCCCTGGCCACCGCGAACCGGATCCTCGACCTCCTCGCCGTCCCGCTGCTGGTCGGTGAGTACCCGATCTCGATCTCCGCCAGCATCGGGGTGGCGCACCCGCAGTCCTCGGGTCCGGACCCGTTCGACCTGCTCCGCAACGCGGACCTCGCCATGTACGAGGCCAAGCGGGAGGGGAAGGGCACCGCGCGGGCCTACCGTCCGGAGCTCCACGAGCAGGAGCTCCGCCAGTTCGCGTACCGCTCCGAGGTGGGCGCGGCGATCGAGCGGGACCAGCTCCACCTCGTGTACCAGCCGATCATCGACCTGGCGACCGAGCAGGTGACCGGCGCGGAGGCGCTGGTGCGCTGGACCCATCCGGAGCACGGGCAGGTGAGCCCGCTCGACTTCATCCCGGTGGCGGAGGCGACCCGGGCCATCATCCCGATCGGCCGCTGGGTGCTGCGCACGGCCTGCGCCCAGCTGGCCGAGTGGGTGGCGGAGCTGGGTCCGCTCACGATGGACGTCAACGTGTCCGCCGTGCAGCTCCTCGACCCGGGGTTCGCGGCCGATGTGGCCGCCATCCTCGAGGAGACCGGTGTCGATCCCGGGCTGGTGGTGCTGGAGCTCACCGAGTCCCTGCTGGTGCAGGACGCGGACGATGCCCGGTCCGTGCTGGAGGACCTGCGCGAGATCGGCGTCCGCCTGGCCATCGACGACTTCGGCACCGGCTACTCGTCGCTGGCCTACCTGCAGAACTTCCCCATCGACATCGTGAAGATCGACCGGGCGTTCGTGAACCAGCTGGGCGAGGAGGGCCGGGGCCGGTCGCTGGCCCGCAGCATCATCGCCATCGCGGGCTCGCTCGGGATCGACACCATCGCCGAGGGCATCGAGACTCCCGACCAGGCGGCCGACCTGAGCGCCCTGGCGTGCGCCCACGGGCAGGGCTACCACTACTCCCGCCCGATCGGCGCGGAGGCGTTCACCGCCGTGGTGGCCGACCTGTCCGGGCAGCCTGCCTGACGCCGCCGGCTACTCGACGAGGCGGAGCCCGCTGGGCCCGATGGACGCCTCGGGGTGGGCGAGGTCGACCGTGAACTCGGTGCGGTGAGCGGGGAACACGTACTCCCCGATGAGGACCGGGGTCCCGGCGGCGTCGGCGGTGATGCGCTCGCACACCAGCACCGGGGACCCCACCGGGATCTGGAGCAGCTCGGCGTCGTCGGCCGAGGCGGCATCGGCGCCGATGGTCTGGGTGGCGCCGCCGAAGGACACCGGGAGCAGCTCGTAGAAGGACCGTTCCTGCACCTGGGAGCGGCTGAGCTCGGCGCCGAGCTCCTCGGGGCACCACACCGTGACCCGGGCGAAGGGCTCGCCGTCGGCCAGGTTGAGGCGCCGCACCTTCAGCGCCTTGTCGACGCCCAGGATGGACCGGACGCGGGCCGGGGGGCGGACGAAGGCGAAGTCCAGGATCTGGCGCTCCGACGCCCGGCCCTCGGCCTCGAGCTGGTCCTCGATGGTGGCGAGGTGGGCGAGCGGCTGGCGGACGGTGCTGCCGGCCACGAACCACCCGAAGCCCTGGCGGGAGTCCACGAGGCCCTCGCTGCGCAGGTGCTCGAGCGCCTTGCGGATGGTCACCCGGGAGGCGCTGTAGGTTGCCGACAGCTCCGACTCGGACGCCGTGAACTCGTCGCCCTCCACCCGTGCCCGGAGGTCGGCGGCGATGTCTCGGTACCGGATCGTGCGCACTTGTCTCATAGTTGTATGCTTTGGGTGGCGGCGCAAGCAGCCGCCCGATCGAACTGCTGGAACCGGAACCCCGAGGTGAACCCATGGCCGTGAGCGCAACCACCCCCATCGAGCTGGTCGAAGCGGTGTACGCCAAGCTCGGCGAACGCGTCGCCCTCGGACGCCAGCGGCTCGGCAAGCCGCTGACCCTCACCGAGAAGATCCTGGTCAACCACCTGCGGGACCCCGAGACCGGCGGCCTCGAGCGCGGGGTCAGCTACACCGACTTCGACCCCGACCGCATCGCCATGCAGGACGCCACCGCCCAGATGGCGCTGCTCCAGTTCATGACCGCCGGGCTCCCCGAGGTGGCTGCCCCCACCACCGTCCACTGCGACCACCTCATCCAGGCCAAGGTCGGCGCCAACATCGACCTCGGCGTCGCCATCGACACCAACAAGGAGGTCTACGACTTCCTCGAGAGCGTGTCGGCCAAGTACGACATCGGCTTCTGGGGCCCCGGCTCGGGCATCATCCACCAGGTCGTCCTGGAGCAGTACGCCTTCCCCGGCGGGATGATGATCGGCACCGACAGCCACACGCCCAACGCCGGCGGGCTCGGCATGGTGGCCATCGGCGTGGGCGGCGCCGCCGCCGTCGACGTCATGACCGGCTTCCCGTTCAACGTCCGGTTCCCGAAGGTCATCGGTGTGCACCTCACCGGCCAGCTCACCGGCTGGAGCGCCCCCAAGGACGTCATCCTCGAGGTGGCCCGCATCCTCACCGTGAAGGGCGGCACCGGCGCCATCGTCGAGTACTTCGGTCCCGGCGCCGAGTCCATCTCCGCCACCGGCAAGGCCACCATCTGCAACATGGGCGCCGAGATCGGCGCCACCACGTCGCTGTTCGCCTACGACGACAGCCACGACGCCTACCTGCGGGCCACCCGCCGCGACGCCATCGCCGATGCCGCCAAGGCCGTCGCCGCCGACCTGCGGCCCGACCCCGAGGTCTACGCCGACCCGCACGCCTACTACGACCAGGTGATCGAGATCGACCTCGATGCCCTCGCCCCGCTGATCAACGGCCCCCACTCCCCCGACTACGCCCACAAGGTGTCCGAGATCGGGGCCACCGCCGTGGAGAAGGACTGGCCGCTCGAGATCAGCGCCACCCTCATCGGCTCCTGCACCAACTCCTCCTACGAGGACATCACCCGGGCCGCCTCCATCGCCCGCCAGGCCTCGGCCAAGGGCCTCAAGGCCAAGACCAAGCTGCTCATCACCCCCGGCTCGGAACAGGTGCGCGCCACCATCGAGCGCGACGGCCTCCTGGCCGACCTGGAGGCCATCGGCGGTGAGGTCCTGGCCAACGCCTGCGGCCCGTGCATCGGCCAGTGGTCC
>CALANQ010000373.1 GCA_937926025.1 uncultured Acidimicrobiales bacterium | reverse complement strand
CCAGATCGCCGGCCTGGGCGACGACCTCGACCTCTGCTGGCGCGCCCACGTGGTGGGTGCTCGGGTGATGGTGGCGCCGGTCACCCGCGTCCGCCACCTCGAAGCGCTGGGCGAGCGGGTCCCCGTCGATGACCGCCGCCGGCAGCTGGCCCGGCACCGGCTCCGGTCGTCGCTGGTCAACTACGGGCGCTGGCACCGCGTCCGCGTCCTGCCGCAGGCGGCCCTGTTCGCCCTCGTCGAGATCCTCTACGCCTTCATCTCCGGCCACGGCAAGCAGGCCCGCGACGTCGCCGCCGCCTGGCCGTGGAACCTGCGCCGGATGAGCCAGATCCGGGCCCGGCGCAAGCAGGTGCGCGCCATGCGCACCGTGTCGGACCGTGAGGTGCGGGAGCTCCAGGTGCGCGGCAGCGCCCGGCTCAGCGCGTTCATCCGCGGTCAGATCGGCCGCCGCGACGACCGCGTCACCACCGTCACCCGCTCCTCCCGCGACCTCGCCGGGTCCTTCCGCGAAGGCGGCCGCCAGCTCACCACCGCGTTCGCCGCCCTCCTCGCCGTCCTGCTGCTGGTCAGCTCGCGGGACCTCATCCTCCACGGCATCCCCGCCATCGGCCAGTTCTCGGAGATGCCCGGCTCGCCCGGCGACTTCCTCGCCACCTGGTGGAGCGGCTGGCGCCACGCCGGTCTCGGCTCCCCGGGCGCCCAACCCACGGGCGACGGCCTGCTCGGCATCCTCGGGTTCGTGTTCCTCGGCGCGCTGGGGCTGATGCGCACGGTGCTCATCCTGGGCACCATCCCGGTGGGCGCCATCGGCGCCTGGCGCCTGGCCCGGCCCATCGGCTCGCCCCGCGCCAGCGTGGCGAGCTTCGCCGTGTACCTGGCCATCCCGGTGCCGTACAACGCCCTGGCCGAAGGCTCGTGGAGCGGCCTGCTCGTCTACGCCCTGTCGCCGTGGCTGCTGCTCGCCCTCGGACGCGCCAGCGGCGCCGCCCCGTTCGGGCCGGCCGGTGCTGCGCCCGAGGAGCCGGCGGCGCACCTGCGCAAGCGCTCGCCGGTCCGCCTCATCCTCGGGCTCGGCCTGGCGCTGGCCGTGGTCGCCACCCTGGTGCCGTTCGTCATCGTGCTGGCGGTCGCCATCGCTGCGGCGCTCACCCTCGGGTCCATCCTGTGCTTCCGCATCGTGGGCCTGGCCCGGATGCTGCTGGTCGCGCTGGGCGCCTCGGCGCTGGCGGTCGTGCTGAACCTGCCGTGGGCCCTGGACCTGGTGGCCGGCCCGTCCCCGTGGCAGTCGGTGGCCGGCATCTCCAGCGCCAGCACCACGCCGCTCACCCTCGGCGAGATCCTCCGGTTCGAGACCGGGCCGTGGGGCGCGCCGCCGCTGGGCTGGGCGTTCCTCCTGGCCGGGGCGCTCCCCGTCATCATCGGCCGGTCGTGGCGCCTGGAGTGGGCGGTGCGGTCGTGGATGGTGGTGCTCGGCGGGTGGGCCGTCCTTTGGGCCAGCCAGCAGGGCCACCTGCCCGGCGGCCTCCCCAGCTCCGAGGTCATCCTCGCTCCGGTGGCCGCCGCCCTCGGCCTGGCCGCTGCGCTGGGCCTGGCTGCGTTCGAGAACGACCTGCGGGCGTACCACTTCGGCTGGCGCCAGATCCTCGCCGTCGCGGCGGCCGTCGGCGTGGTCCTCGGCGCCGCGCCGCTGGCCAGCGGCCTCATCGACGGCCGCTGGCGGACCCCCACGTCCAGCTACCAGCAGGGCCTCGACGACCTGCTCGGCCAGACCGATGACGGTGCGTTCCGGGTGGTCTGGCTGGGCGACCCGGCGGTGCTGCCGGTCGCGGGCTGGCAGTACAACGAGCACCTCGCCTACGGCACCTCGGACCAGGGGCCGCCCACCATGATCGACCGGTTCGTGGTGCCGGAGTCCGGGGCGACGCCGCTCATCGGCGACGCCCTCGATGCCGCCGCCGACCGGCGCACCAGCCGGGTCGGCCGGCTGCTCGGCCCGATGGGCGTCCGGTACCTGGTGGTCCAGAGCCAGCTGGCCCCCACGGAGGAAGCCACCCCCACCGATGCCGCCATCGTGCCGGCGCTCGGCATGCTCGACGAGCAGCTCGACCTGGAGCAGGTCCCGGTGGCCGACGGGCTCACCGTGTACCGCAACCTGGCCTGGGTGCCCTCTCGGGCCGTGCTGCCCGAGCGAGACGGCGATCGCACCGCGGCCACCGACGCTGCCGCCGACGACCTCAGCGGTGCCGTCGCCGCGCTCAAGCACCAGGACGGCGTCGACGGGGCCACCGGCTCCGTGCCCGAGACCGGCGACCTGCTCGTGGCCAGCACGGCCGACGACGGCTGGGACGTGCGGGTCGACGGTGTGCCGCTGCGGCGCTCCACCACCTACGGCTGGGCCAACCAGTTCGGCGCCAGCCGCACCGGCGACGGCACCCTGTCGTTCGACACGCCGCTGGCCCACCGGGCCATCGCCGTCGGGGAGGCCCTGCTCTGGCTGCTGGTCCTCTGGGCGTGGCGCCGGGCCCGACGCCGCAGCATCGACGCCGAGCTAGCGGCCGCGGCCGCCGCGCCCCGCCGCAACCGTCCCGCCCAGGATCTGGGCCGCCTCGCCGAGCCCGAGGGGGTCGACGCCTGATGGCCGCTCGTCGCGCTGCTCGCCGCCGCCGCCGGCTCACCCCGCGCCGCTGGCTGCCGTTCGCCGCGCTCACCGCGCTGGTGGTCGGGGCGGTCATGGTGTCGTCGGAGGTGCCGTCCAAGCCGCCGTCGGACATCGACCCGGTGCTCGACACGTCCCGCCTGCCTGCGGTGGCCGCTGCCGACGCCATCTCCAGCACCTGGTACTGCGCCGGCGGCACCGCCACCGGCGACGGCATCGCCGAGCTGTCCGTGGTGCTGGCCAACGACGCCCCGCGCGGCGCCACGGCCGACATCACGATGATGGGTCAGGACGGCAAGCAGGAGACCACCCAGGTCGACGTCCCCTCGCACGGCCGGGCCCGGGTGCGGGCCTCCGAGGTGCTCGACGCGGAGTGGGTCGGTGCCGTGGTCGAGGTGCGCGGCGGCCGCGTCGGGGTCGACCGCGAGGTCACCGGTCCCGCCGGGTTCGACGCCGCCCCCTGCTCGGCGGTCGCCGGCGACCACTGGTACGTGGCCTCCGGCGCCACCGCTCGCGGTTCCGAGGAGTACCTCTCCATCTTCAACCCGTTCGCCGACCCGGCCAGCGTGGCCATCTCGTTCGCCACCGACACCGGCCGGCGCACGCCGCAGTCGCTCCGGGCGCTGTCCATCCCGGCCCGCTCGGTCCGCACCATCAAGCTCAACGACACCATCACCAACCGCACCGCCGTCGCCACGTCGGTGGTGGCCCGCTCGGGCCGGGTGGTGGTGGACCGGGTGCAGACCTACGACGGCCAGGGCGAGGTCATCGGCATCGGCGACGACGCCAACCCGCCCCAGGGGCTGGTGTCCACCCCGGCCAGCCCCGTGCGGGCGCCCCGGTGGATCATCCCGGCGGCCCGCATCGGCGCCGGCGTGGAGACCCAGATCGCCATCTACAACCCGGGCTCCAAGACCGCCGAGGTCGACGTCGTCCTCACGCCGCAGGATCCCAAGCTCAACCCTGAGATCGAGCCGGTCGGCCTCACCATCCGCCCCCGGGAGCAGGCCGTGGTGAGCCTCTCGGAGGTCGACGGGGTGGTGCCCGACACCGACATGTGGGTCGACGTCCGGTCGCTCGAGGGGGTGCCGGTCGTGGCCGAGCGCATCTCGTTCTTCGGCAAGCCGGCCACCCGCACCGGAGCCACCGCCACCGCCGGCACGCCCATCGCCGCCACCCGGTGGATGGTCACCCAGGGCGGCGCCACCCGCTCCCGCACCACCACCGTCCAGGTGGTCAACCCGGGCGACACCAAGGCCAAGATCACGGTGGTCACCCTCGACGGCGGCGACCGCGACGTCCTGGAGTCCGCCTCGATCGAGCTCGATCCCGGTGACCGCCGCTCGCTCGACCTCGAAGCCGCCGGCGCCGCCGCCACCGTCATCGTCACCAGCTCCAAGCCCGTCGTGGTGGGGTCGTCCATCGCGGTGGCGGAAGGCCCCGGGCTCTCGGTGCAGCTCGCCTCTCCGTTCCCCGAGTCCGTGGTGGCGCTCCCGCCGGTCAGCTAGCCAGACTGGGCCGATGCTGCAGCTGGTCCTCCTGGTGGTCGTGGCCGCCCTCGCCGGCGGCGTGGCCTGGTTCCTGCAGCGCCGCAGCGCACCGGAACCGCAACGGGGGTCGTCGTGGACGGTGCCCGAGCTGGTGAACCGCGACGACTTCGCCCGCCCCGACGCCCCGTGGCTGGTGGTGCTGTTCTCCTCGTCCACCTGCCTGGCCTGCAAGGGGACCGCCGCCAAGGCGGAGCTGCTGGCATCGGACCAGGTGGCGTACCAGGAGGTCGACCACGTCGAGCGGCGGGACCTGCACGACCGCTACGGCATCGACGCCGTGCCGCTGCTGCTGCTGGTCGACCCCATCGGCTCCGTCCGCCGCAGCTTCGTGGGGGAGCCGTCGGCCACGGACCTGTGGGCGGCGCTGGCCGAGCTGCGCGAGCCGGGCTCGGTCCCGCCCGGCTGCGACCACTCCGGCGGTTGCGACCACGACTGAGAACGCAGACGACCGGCCCGAAGGCCGGTCGTCTGGCTGGTCCGAACGGTGGGCGCCCGCGGCGCCCCGTGATCAGAGGTCCGTGGGGGCCGCGGCCGGCTCCTGGTGGAGGTTGGTGGTGGGGTTGGCGCCGAGGTCGCACAGGCGGCGCACCTCGGCACCGTCGATGGTCTCGTGCTCCAGCAGGCTCCGGGCCACCAGGTCCAGGCCGTTGCGGTTGGTGGTGAGGAGCTCCTCGCACCGGCGCTCGCAGTCGCGCAGGATCTGCTCGACCTCCTGGTCGATGACCCGGGCGGTCTCGTCCGAGTAGTCCCGGGCGTTGCCCATCAGGTCCTCGCCGAGGAACACCTGGCCCTGCGAGCCCCACGCCATCGGGCCGATGCGCTCGCTCATGCCCCACTCGCGCACCATCTTGCGGGCCCGCTCCGTGGACACGACCAGGTCGTTGTTGGCACCGGTGGACACCACGCCGAACACCAGCTTCTCGGCGATGCGCCCGCCCATGGCCACCACGATGGACTGCTCCAGGTACTCCTGGTTGTAGGAGTGGCGATCCTCCGCCGGCAGCTGCTGGGTGACGCCCAGGGCCATGCCCATGGGGAGGATGGTCACCTTGTGCACCGGGTCGGCGTCCTCGAGGAGGGTGGCGCACACGGCGTGGCCGGCCTCGTGGTAGGCGGTGAGCTCCTTCTCGGGGTCCGACAGCGCCATGGACTCACGGCGCTGACCCATGAGCACCCGGTCACGGGCGTACTCGAAGTCCTCCCGGGTGATCATCTCGGCACCGCGGCGCACCGCGTACAGCGCGGCCTCGTTCACCAGGTTGGCCAGCTCGGCACCGCTCATGCCGGGGGTGCCCCGGGCCACGATGCTGAGGTCGACGTCGGGGCTGATGCGCTTGGACTTGGCGTGCACCCGCAGGATGGCGAGGCGCTCGGAGTGCTCCGGCAGCGGCACGACCACCTGGCGGTCGAAGCGGCCGGGGCGGAGCAGCGCCGGGTCCAGCACGTCGGGCCGGTTGGTGGCGGCGATCATCACGATGCCCTCGGTGGCCTCGAAGCCGTCCATCTCCGACAGCATCTGGTTGAGGGTCTGCTCGCGCTCGTCGTGGCCGCCACCCAGGCCGGCGCCGCGCTTGCGGCCGATGGAGTCGATCTCGTCCACGAAGATGATGGCCCGGCCCAGCTTGCGGGCGGACTGGAACAGGTCGCGGACGCGGCTGGCGCCGACGCCCACGAACATCTCCATGAAGTCCGAGCCGCTCACCGACAGGAACGGCACGCCGGCCTCGCCGGCGACGGCCCGGGCGATGAGGGTCTTGCCGGTGCCGGGAGGACCCACGAGCAGGACGCCCTTGGGGATG
This sequence comes from uncultured Acidimicrobiales bacterium, assembly GCA_937926025.1. Lineage (GTDB taxonomy): Bacteria > Actinomycetota > Acidimicrobiia > Acidimicrobiales > Iamiaceae > Aquihabitans. Next base: position 12,509 of record CALANQ010000373.1, on the reverse strand, counting down.
CGGGCGCCGATCTGGCCGAACTTCTCCGGGTACTTCAGGAAGTCGACGACCTCCCGGATCTCGGTCTTCACGCCCTCGTAGCCGGCGACGTCGGCGAACGTCGTGCCCGGTCGCTCGGTGGAGTACGTCTTCGCCCGGGAGCGGCCGATGGACATGATGTTGCCCATCTGCCCCTGCGCCCGGCGCTGCATGAAGATGAAGAAGCCGATGATCAGCAGCGGGAACAGCAGGATCGGCAGCCACGTCTCCAGGAACGACGGCGTGGGCGTCTTGGGCTTGAACTCGACCTCGTGCTCGGTGAGCAGCTCGCGGTCGGCGTCGGGGTACGGGATGAGGCCCGTGGTGCGGAACTCGGTCTTGGCGTCGTCGTCGAGCTTGCCGGTGATCTTGCCGGTCTTGTTGTCGTAGGTGACCTCGGCGACCTTGCCCTGCTCCACCAGCGACTGGAACTTCGTGTAGCTGTAGTCGGTGGCGTCGGTCTTGCTCTGGTTGATGACCACCAGCAGCAGCACGCCCACGGCGATGGCCACGGCCCACACGGCCCAGCTGGCCGGGCCCTTCAGCCGTCCCGGGGTGCCGCCGGTGCCCGGGGCGCCCGGTCCACCGGACCCGCCCTGGCCCGAACCGAGCGGGCCGCGGTTGCGCGGGGGAGGAGGGGGCGGAGGCGGAGGAGGCGGCGAACCGTCGGGTGACATGGGGCCATGCTAGGGGTCCGATCCCCTGCTGAGGCAGCCGGCTCGGGTGTGACCATGGTCGTGACCATCCCCGCCCCGCCCGGAGGGCGTGGCTACCCTGCCGCACATGCGTCGAGGATGTGCCCGGCCCGCCTGCAGCGAACCCGCAACCGTCACCCTGTCGTACGGGTACGAGTCCGCCACCGTGTGGCTCGAGCCGCTGACCCCCGAGGGCCATCCCATGACGCACGACCTGTGCGACCGCCACGCCGCCCGCACCGTCCCGCCGCGCGGGTGGGAGCTGGTCGACCTGCGTCAGGTCCCGGCCCCGCTGGCCTCCTGACCAGCACCGCCGCGGGCCCTCGCCCCGCTCGCCCCCAGTAGGCTCTCGCCGCCATGTCCGAGACCCACCCGATCGCCGGGCCGACCACCGCGAGCCCGACGCGGGAACCCACCTGGGGCCTGCCCGATGCGCTCGTGGGCTGGGGCGCCGCCTTCGTGTTCGCCAACCTGGTGGGCGCGCTGGTCCTGCTGCTCGGCGGCTACCAGACGAAGGCGGAGATCGAGGGCGCCCCGCTCGCGTGGGTGATGCTCTCGAGCCTGCCGATCTGGATCGCGTTCGTCGCCATCGCCATCGGCGTCAGCCGCATCAAGGGCAACGGCTGGGTCTCGGACTTCCCCGCGCGGTTCCGGCCGGTCGACCTGCTCATCGGGGTCCCGGCCGGGCTGGTCGCCCAGTTCATCCTGGTCCCGGTCATCTCGTTCCCCATCCTGCAGCTGAGCGGCCAGGACGCCGATGACCTGGCGAAACCCGCGCAGGACCTGGCCGACAAGGCGCACGGCGCCGGCGGGGCCATCCTCCTGCTCCTGGTGGTGGGCGTCGTCGCCCCGCTGGCGGAGGAGCTGTTCTTCCGCGGCCTCCTCTTCCGGGCGCTGGAGAAGAAGTGGGCCCAGTGGTGGGCGTTGGGCCTGTCCAGCGCCTTCTTTGCGTTCCCCCCCTTCCAGCCCCTCCAGTTCCTGCCGCTGGTGGCGGCGGGCGCGGTGTTCGGCGGGGTCATGATCTGGACCGATCGGCTGGGGACGGCGGTCGTCGCCCACATGGCCTTCAACATCTCGACGGTGGTGCTGCTGCTGTGGCTGAGCTGACCGAAGACGACCCGGTGTTCGCCGTGGACCCGCCGGAGGAGCCGGTCCCGACGGACCCCTGGATCCCCCTGCCGGACCGGATCCGGCGCGGCTGGAGCCGGCTGATGGACCGCGTGGCGGACCAGCCGGGGCTGGCGGTGGAGGCGGCGGTCACGGCCACGGTCGTGGTGCTCGGCACCATCCTCGTGCTGGCCACGCTGAACCCCAGCAACCTGTTCAGCAACACCACCACCACGGGCGGCGACATGGGGTCGCACCTGTGGGGGCCGCGCTACCTCATCGACCACCTGCTGCCGCAGCTGCGCCTGTCGGGCTGGACGCCGGACTGGTACGACGGCTTCCCCGCGTACCAGTTCTACATGGTGGTCCCGTCGCTGCTGGTGGTGCTGCTCCACGTCGGGCTGCCCTGGTTCCTGGCCATCCCGGTCGGCCTCGCCTCGCTCGTGGTCATGGCGGGCGGGGGGCTGCGGGGGCGGTTCTACCGGTACCGGTGGGGGCTGTTCGCCGTCGGGGTCTTCGTCCTGAACCTGGCCGTCCCGCTGTCGTACAACCGGTCGTTCAAGATCGTGACCGCCATGGGCCTGCTCACGCTGCCCCTGGCGTGCTGGGTGCTGGCCAAGGCGGCCGACCTCAAGTTCCCGGCACCCCCGCTCTTCGCCGCCGCCGGCGTGATCTTCATCTTCAACCGGGAGCCGGCGTTCAACAACACCGGCAACATCATCGGCGGCAACTTCCAGTCGACCATGGCCGGCGAGTTCTCGTTCTCGCTCAGCCTCACCTTCGCCGTGCTCTACCTGGCCGCCGCGGTGCGGGGCCTGCGCACCGGCAAGCACCGGGCGCTGGCGGCCGCGCTGTTCGCCATGGCCGGGCTGTGCCACCTGATCCCGGCGTTCTTCGTGCTCGGGTGCACCGCAGCGCTGTTCCTGGTCCACCCGGACCGCAAGCGCTTCAAGTGGCTCATCACCATGGTGCCGGTGGCCGGGCTGCTCACCGCGTTCTGGGTGGTGCCCTTCGCCCTCCGCAGCCACTACGTGAACGACATGGGGTGGGAGCGGCTGCCCCTGCCCAGCGGCGAGGTCACCGGCGTCGGCTACTACCTGTGGCCCGACGGCCTCCGGGCGCTGTTCATCGCCGGCATCGTCGGCATCGCCGTGTCCATCATCCGCCGCTACAGCGTCGGCCTGGTGCTGGGTCTGGCGTGGGGCGGCGTGGCCCTGGCGTTCTGGCACCTGCCGCAGATGCGGCTCTGGAACGCCCGGTTGCTGCCGTTCATGTACCTGTCGGTGTCGCTGCTCGCCGCCATCGCGGTCAGCGAGATCCTGCGGGTCGTGGGGGCGGCGGCGTCGGGCGACGTGCGCCGGCCGCTGCGGATCGTCACCGTGGGCGGCGGGGCCATCGTGGCGGTCCTCGCCCTCATCTACGCGGCGCTGCCCATCCAGTCCCTCCACGCCCCCGGGCTGGAGCGCGTCACCGTCACCGGCGCCGACGGCACCGCCCAGACCAAGTCCTCCTGGCTCCTGTTCTCCACCACCGCCCAGAACCAGGCGGGCGGGTGGGCGGCCACGGACTACTCCGGCCTGGAGTCGAAGGTGGCCACCCCGGCCGGCTGCGACCAGCCCGGCTCCACCGTGGCCTGCACCTCCGGAGGCTGGAACGAGTACAAGCACCTCATCCAGACCATGGCGGGCATCGGCAAGGACTCCCGCTACGGCTGCGGCCGGGCGTTCTGGGAGTACGACGGCGACCGCATCGGCGGCTACGGCACGCCCATGGCGCTGATGATGCTGCCGTACTTCACCGACAGCTGCATCGGCTCGCAGGAAGGCCTCTACTTCGAGTCCTCCACCACCGTGCCGTACCACTTCCTGATGCAGTCGGAGCTGTCCACCGGGCCGTCCAACCCGCAGCGCGACCTGCCCTACCCGGGCTTCGACATCGACGCCGGCGTCCGCCACCTCCAGATGCTCGGCGTGAAGTACTACCTGGCCTCCACGCCCAACGCCGTCGACCAGGCCAGCCGCCACCCGGATCTCACCGAGATCGCCGTCAGCGGGCCCTGGCACATCTACGAGGTCGCCGACGCCCCGACGGTGTCGGCCATGCCCTACGAGCCGGTGGTGCTGAAGGGCGTCGACCAGAGCCAGGACGGCTGGCTGCCCACCGCCTCCGCCTGGTTCCTCGACGGCAGCGCCCTCGACGTCCCCCTGGCGGCCAGCGGTCCCGACGACTGGAAGCGGGTCGACGCCGACCCGGTGCCCACCGACCTCCGGCACATCGTCAAGTACGCCCGAGACCAGCTGGGCGAGACCGGACCCATCGACCAGGTCCCCGAGCTGCCCCGCACCGAGCTGCCCGAGGTGAAGGTCAGCGACATCGAGATGGGCGACGACTCCATCTCGTTCAAGGTCGACAAGACCGGCGTCCCGGTCCTGGTGAAGACCTCGTACTTCCCGAACTGGCAGGTGTCCGGCGCCGAGGGGCCCTACCGGGTCACGCCCAACCTCATGGTGGTCATCCCCACGGACCGCGAGGTGTCGATGGACTTCGGCCGCACCCCGGTGGACTGGCTGGGCATCACGCTCACCCTCCTCGGGCTGATCGGCCTGGTGTGGCTGGCCCGGTCGCCGGCCATCGATGTCGAGCCCGAGCGCCCGCCGCGGATGTCGCGCTGGATCGACCGCAAGCTCACTATCGAGCGCCGCACCCCCGCCCCCACCGACCCGGCCGATGCCGACCCGGTCGACGCCCACCCGCCCGACGGCGAGCCCGTCGTGGCCCAGCCCGACGTCGCCGCCGACCTGTCGCGGGAGCAGGCGGCGCGGGTGCTGCTGGCCGCCGCCGGCCTCGACACCGGTCCCGGCCAGGTCACCCGGGTGCTGGCCGACCCTGAGGACGCCCGCGCCGTCGCCCGCCTGGCCGAGGAGCGCGCCCACCCGGACCAGCCCACCGGCTCCGACGAGGCGCTCCGCCTCGTCGCCTCCGCCCGCTCCGTGCTGCTCGGGAGCGCGTAGGTGGCGCGGCGGACGCGCGCCGAGGTCACCGAGGCGCTGCGCACCCGGCGGGACCGGCCGCCCGCCCCCGGTGCGGTGCGGCTGAGCGTCGTGGTCCCGGCCTACCGGGAGGCGGACGCCATCGCCGCCACCGTCGACCGCATCCGGGCCGAGCTGGCCGCGGTCGCCGACGACGGCGGCCTCGAGGTCGTGGTGGTCGACGACGGGTCCGGCGACGGCACCGCCGACGCCGCCCGGGCCGCCCGCGCCGACCAGGTGCTCGAGTTCCCCCAGAACCGGGGCAAGGGCGCCGCCGTGCGCGCCGGCATGCTGGCCGCCACCGGCCGCACCCTCGTGTTCACCGACGCCGACCTCTCGTACGCCCCGGCGCAGATCGAGCGGCTCCTCGCGGCGGTCGAGTCCGGCTGGGACGTCGTGGTCGGCAACCGCTACCACGAGGGTTCCACCACCCTGGTGGCGGCCGGCACCGTCCGCCAGCTCGGGGGACGGGCCATCAACCTGGCCACCCGGGCGGTCCTGGTCGGCCACCACCAGGACACGCAGTGCGGGCTCAAGGCCTTCCGATCCGACGTGGCCCGGGTGATCTTCGGTCACAGCCACATCGACGGCTTCGCCTTCGACGTCGAGGTCATCCACCTGGTCGAGCGGTACGGCCTGTCGCTCGCCGAGGCCGAGGTCGAGGTCGTGAACTCGGACCGCTCCACCGTCCACGTCGTCCGCGACGCGCTGCTCCTGCTGGCCGACCTGGCGCGCATCCGCCGCAACGACGCCACCGGCGCCTACGACCCCGGTGCTGCGGAGCAGGCGGCGCTGGGTCTCGGACCCCTCCAGCCGGGGGAGTAAGGTCGATCCGCCATGTCGGACCTCGATGCCATCTTCAAGGCGTACGACGTTCGGGGCACGTACCCCGAGCAGATCGACGCCGCCGGCTGCCGTGCCATCGGCGCCGCCTTCGCCCGCTTCGCCCTCGACGACGGCGGGCCGGTCCCGCACATCATCGTCGCCCGCGACATGCGCCCCTCGGGGGTGGAGCTCGCCCAGGCGTTCAGCGACGGCGTGCGCTCCCAGGGCGTCGACGTGCTCGACGTCGGCCTGGCCTCCACGGACCTCCTGTACTTCGCGTCCGGGTCCCGAGGCGCACCCGGAGCCATGTTCACGGCGTCGCACAACCCCGCCCAGTACAACGGCATCAAGTTCTGCCTGGCCGGCGCCAAGCCGCTCGGCCTGGACTCGGGCCTCGCCCAGGTCCGTGACCTGGCCCGCGACGGCGTGCCCGCCGGCCCGAGCCAGGGCGGCTACTCGGAGGCCGACCTGCTCGGCGAGTTCGCCGATCACGTGCGCTCGTTCGTCGACGTCTCGGCCTTCAAGCCCCTGAAGGTGGTGGCCGACACCGCCAACGGCATGGGCGGCCTCGTCGTCCCCGCCGTGTTCGAGGCGCTGCCGTTCGACCTCGAGATCATGTACGAGGAGCTCGACGGCCGGTTCCCGAACCACCCGGCCGATCCGCTCCAGCCCGAGAACCAGCGGGACCTGTGCGCCCGGGTGCGCGAGGTCGGCGCCGACATCGGGTTCGCGTTCGACGGCGACGCCGACCGGGTCTTCGTCGTCGACGAGCTCGGCAACGGCATCTCCGGTTCCACCACCACGGCCATGGTCGCCGCCGGCGTGCTGGAGAAGGAGCCCGGGGCCACCATCCTCCACAACCTGATCTGCTCGAAGGCCGTGCCCGAAGTCGTCCGCGAGCGCGGCGGCACCCCGGTGCGGACCAAGGTCGGCCACAGCTTCATCAAGGCCGAGATGGCCGCCACCGGCGCCGCGTTCGGCGGGGAGCACTCGGCGCACTACTACTTCCGCGACAACTACCGGGCGGATTCCGGCCTCATCGCCGCCATGCACGTCCTCGAGCGCCGCTGCCGCGCGGAGGAGCCCATGTCGGTGCTCCGCCAGCCGTTCGACCGCTACGCGGACTCCGGCGAGATCAACACCCAGGTGCACGATCCCGCCGCCGTCATCGACGCCGTCGCCGCCCACTTCCGCGCCGAGGTCCCCTCGGCCGCCCAGGACCGCCTCGACGGGCTCACCGTCGACCTCGGCGACTGGTGGTTCAACCTCCGCCCGTCGAACACAGAACCGCTGCTGCGCCTCAACCTGGAGGCCCGCACCCGAGACGAGTGCGATGATCACACGTCCGAACTGCTCCACCTCATCACCAAGGGATGACCTGATGGCCCTCGACCCCAAGCTCCTCGAGATCCTGGCTTGCCCGGAGGACAAGGGCTCGCTCCTGTACTTCGAGTCGGAGCAGGCGCTGTACAACCCCCGCCTCAAGCGCCGCTACGAGATCCGCGACGACATCCCGGTGATGCTCGTCGACGAGGCCACCACCGTCGACGACGCCGAGCACGACCGGCTCCTGGCCAAGGCCGAGGCGGAGTCCATCCCCTCCACGCTCGCCTGACGGCGGTCCCCGTGGCCGACGCCAACGATTCGCTGGGCCTGCGCGACGCCGTCTTCGACCTGCCCGAGCAGATGGCGGCGGCCGTCCGCAGCCTCACCGTCACCGGGCCCCTCCCGGCCCACGACGAGATCGCCAACGTGCTGGTGCTCGGTACCGGGGCCGCCGGCTGGGTCGGCGACCTGCTGAGCGCGGTGGCCGGCCCGTTCATGCCGGTGCCGCTCGTGGTCCACAAGGGCTTCGAGCCGCCGTCGTTCGTCGACGCCTCCACGCTGGTGGTGGCCATCTCCGCCTCCGGCGACTCGCCCGAGGTCGTGGCGTCCGCCGGGGTGTGCGTGGAGGCGGGCGCCACCCTGTTCGCCGTCACCAGCGGCGGCCAGCTCGGCGCCATGGCCGACGCCGCCGAAGCGCCCACGGTGTTCCTGCCCCACGCGGAGTCGGCCACGCCGGTGCCGCCGCGGGCACGCATCGGCGCCCTCGCCATCCCGGTGCTCAAGGCGTTCGACACCCTCGGCCTCTTCCCCGGCGGCCGGGACTGGATCGCCGCCGCCATCGACCAGGTCCGCACCCGGCGCGACCAGCTGGCAGAGCCCGACAGCGACGCGGCGCGCCTGGCCCGGTCGCTCGCCGGGACCATGCCCCTCGTGTACGGCGGCGGCGTCCTGGGCGGCGTGGCCGCCACCCGCTGGAAGGCCCAGATCAACCAGAGCGCCAAGTCCCCGGCGTTCGTGGGCGAGCTGCCCGACGTCGTCCACGGCGAGCTCGCCGGCTGGGGCCAGCACGGCGACATCACCCGACAGGTGCTGTCGCTCGTCCTGCTCCGCCACGACGAGGAGCCGCCCGCCGTCGCCGAGCAGTTCGAGCTGGTGGAGACCTGGTCCGACGAGGTCATGAGCTCCATCCACACGGTGCAGGCCGCCGGCGATGGCGCCCTCGCCCAGCTGCTGGACCTGGCCTTCTTCGGCGATGTCGTGGCCCTCGAGCTGGCCGAGCGCTACGGGATCGATCCCGGGCCCACCCCGGTCATCGCCCCTTCCCCCGCGGAGGACCCTGCCCGTGTCGAAGCTCCCTGAGCCGCTGCTGGACCTGGCCGCCCGGGTCTCCAACAAGGGTCGCTGGGGCGCCGACGATCGCCGCGGCACCCTCAACCTGATCGATGCGGCCGCCGTGAAGCGCGGTGCCGCCGCCGTCCGCCAGGGCCGCTCGTTCTCGCTGGCCATCCCGTTCGATGCCGACGGCCCCCAGACCGGCGGCATCCCGGGCCGCGATAACCCGAGCCTGGAGATGATCGCCGTCAACGTGGCCTTCGTCGGTCCCGACGGCTTCACCACCAACGACGACCGCTTCTCCATGGGCACGCAGGCGGCCACCCACTGGGACGCCCTGTCGCACGTCGGCTACAGCGGCGAGCTCTACAACGGCGTCCCGCTCTCGGTGGTCACCGACGCCGGAGCCGCCGACCTCGGCATCGAGCACTTCGGTCCCGTCGCCACCCGAGGCGTGCTGCTCGACGTGGCCCGCCTCCACGGCGTCCACCACTTCGACGACAACCCCCCCATCACCGCCGACGACCTCGACGGTGCCCTGGCCGCCACGGGTGTGGAGCTGGCCCCGGGAGACATCGTCATGGTGCGCACCGGGCACCTCCACTTCCTCGACATCGGTGAGAAGGACCGCTACCGGATGACCTGTCCGGGGCTGTCGGTGGGCACCATCGAGTGGCTCCACGACCACCAGGTGGCCGGCGTCGCCACCGACACGCTGGTCCTGGAGTGCTTCCCCGGCGAGGACCCGGCGGCCCTGCTGCCGGTCCACATGATCCACCTCCGGGACATGGGCCTGGCCCAGGGCCAGATCTGGGCGCTCGACGAGCTGGCCGCCGACTGCGCCGCCGACGGCCAGTGGGACATGCAGCTCGTCGCCACCCCCATCCCCCTCACCGGTGCCAGCGGCGGGCTCGTCGCCCCCACCGCCATCAAGTAGCCCCACCGGATCGGGTCGCCCCCGCCACCGGTGGCACAAGCGGGTCCTCACGCCGGGCTCCGGCCGCCTTCTCGCGTCCTCCGCCAGGTTCGTGGCAGAACGCCGCCGCCCGACCCGTTGACCGCCACCGATCGGGAGTGACCCGATGGGGTGGTGGTCGGGGCGTCAGATGGTGGACTGCTGGCTGACGGTGGTGGGGGCGGTCTCGCGGGCGGTGGCCACCAGGCGACGGTGGGCGGCGGCCTGCGCAGCTTCGTCCGGGGCCGGGAGCGTGAAGCTGGTGTAGAGCACCCGGCGCTCCGCGGTGGTGGGCGGCTGGGCCATGTGGAGGGTGCAGCTGAGGTGCAGGGTGACGTCGCCGGTCTCGGTGGCCAGGCCGACGTCGGGGAGCGGGAGCGTCGACACGTCCACCAGCGACGGCCACATCAGCGCCCGGTGCGATCCGGGGATGACGCGGAGCTGGCCCGTGGTGGGCCCGGCGCCGGTGACCGAGACGCCCACGGTGACCCGCATGCACTCGTAGCTGTGACGGCCGAGGCTGCAGTCCTTGTGCCAGGGCACGTCGGAGATGCCGCTGGTGACGGCGATCGGCTTGAACAGCGCCTCCCACCGGCTCTCCGCGAACCCGCCGAAGCGGTGGCCGCAGCCGGGGATCGCCCCCAGCGCCAGGAAGCGCTGGTCGTCCAGCAGGGCCCGGGCCGTGGGGGAGTGCTCCTCGAAGTACTGCATGCGAACGAGGCGGTCGCCGTCGGCGGGCTCGTAGGTGCCCTCGGCGGCGTCCATGTCGGCGCTGATCTGTGCCATCTCGTCCTCGGTGAACACGCCGCGGAGGTGGACGAAGCCGGCGTGCTCCAGGAACGCCCGGATCTCGGCCGGATCGTCGTCGAGGGTGAACGACCGGGTCAGGTCCATCGTGAGCTGGACCTCGTCGGGGCCCGGCAGCGGGTCCTCGTCGAGGGCGTCGCGCAGCACCACCCACCAGTCCAGGAGCAGGCCGAAGCCACCGGGGTCCACAACGAGCGTGCCGCCGGTCATCATCCCGATGGGCGTGATCTGGTCCGTCGCCAGGTCCGCGAGGAGCGCGGCGGTCAGCCGGACGGTGGCGGCGCCGGGGGTCGTGCCGGCGCGGAGGACCGGCACCGCGTCCTCGAACGCCAAGGTCCAGGCGGCGCCGTCGACCTTGATCACCAGCGGATCGAGCGCCCGGTGCGGGCGGGTCCGGGCGGCCTGGCGATCGGCGAGGGCGGCCGAGAGGCCGGTGGCGAGGAACGAGGCGGCGTCGAACGCCACCGGGTCGGCATCGGAGCGCGTGCGCAGGTCGACGGACATGGCTTCCCCCTCGGGCCGCGGTGGGTGCAGCCGGTCGCCGGACACGCTAGGCGACCCCGTCGCGGCGCGACCCCGGCCGTGCCACCAGATCGGTCATGGAGGGCGGCGTCGGCCAGACTTGGCCGGTGACCGTGACCTCTCGCCGCCTCGTCCCCGCCGCCGTCGGGGCCTCGCTCCTCGTCCTGGCCGCCCTCGGTCCGCAGGCCTCGGGTGCCCCTGACGGCGCGTCCCGGTCCGGCCGGTCGGCGGCGGCGGTCACCGATGTGGTGGACCTTCCGGCGCTGCAGACCTCGTCGGACCGGCGGATCGTCGACACCGAAGGCCGCGACGTGCTGCTCCGCGGGGCCAACGTGAACTCGCTGGGCGAGTACTGGCAGGGCGTCCCGTCGATCGAGCCGACCATCCCGGTCAGCGATGCCGACTGGGACACGATGGCGGCCCACGGCTTCTCGGTGATCCGCCTCCTGGTCACGTGGTCCCGCATCGAGCCGACGCGGGGCACGATCGACGAGGCCTACCTCGACCAGGTGGACGCCTACGTGGCGAAGGCAGCGGAGCACGGCATCTACTCGGTGATCGACATGCACCAGGACGCCTACACCGCGTTCCTGGCCACCACCGATCCCGCCGCCTGCCCGGCCGGCACCACCCCGGCCAAGGGCTGGGACGGCGCCCCGGCGTGGGCGGTGCTCGACGACGGCCTGTCCACCTGCCTGACTGGGTCGGACCGCAACAGCTCGCCGGCGGTGAACCGGGCGTGGAACAACTTCTACGACGACCAGGACGGCATCCGCACCGAGTTCGCGTGGATGTGGGGCCAGGTGGCCGCCCACTTCGCCGGGCGCCCGGAGGTGGCGGGCTACGACGTGCTGAACGAGCCCGAGACATCGCTGCCGTCGGACCAGCTCACGCCCAAGTACCAGGACCTCCTGGTGGACGTGATCACGGCCATCCGCGACGCCGAGTCGTCGGCGCCGTTCGACCACATCATCTTCGTGGAGCCGACGGTCCCGGCGGGCAACCCGTCGAACGGCATCGTCATCCCCGACCCGAAGAGCGCCGGGGTCGACACCGCCAACATCTCGGCCTCCGTCCACAACTACTCGGAGTCCATCGGCGGCGGCAGCATCGAGGGCCTGAACGACGGCATCGAGGGCATTACCGCCGGGCTGGGCGTGCCGAACTGGGGTGGCGAGTACGGGTTCTGGGACACCTCCGCGTCCACCCTGGAGAAGGCCGGCCGCTACGCCGCCGACGAGGACGACCACCGGTGGGGCGGCGCCTGGTGGCAGTGGCGCCAGTCCTGCGGCGACCCGCACGCTGTCCAGTGGTCCGGCGGCTCGGTGGTGGCCCCGACCGATGTCTCGACGCACCTCAACCTGCTCCAGTGTCCCGGCAACGAGGACCTGGGGCCGAACGACGCCTTCCTCGACATCCTCGGCCGGGGCTACCCCCGCGCCGCGCCCGGGCGCCTCTCCCTGCTGACCAGCGACCCGGGCACCGGTCGGCTGCACGTGGTGGCCGACGCCGACGAGGCGGGCGGTGAGCTGGTGGTGTGGACGCCGACGGCCGCCGACGCGGATCACCAGGTCCACGTCGAGGGTCTCACCGACGTGGTGGAGACCGAGGTCGACGGCGGACGGATCATCACCGCCACCGTGGCCGCCCCCGGTGCGTACGTGCTGTGGGTGGGCGAGCCCGACGCCGAGCCCACCACCTCGACGACGGTGCCCGGTGACGGGTCGGCCGCCCCGGCGGTGCCGGTGGCCGGCCAGGCCGGCTACACCGGCTGACGCATCAGAGGGACTCGACCCGCTCCTGCATCATCGCGGCCAGCTCGGGGATCAGGTCGACGTCGCCGGGCACGCTCTCGAAGGTGGTGTCGTCGATGCCCGACGTGGCCACCACCGA
>CALANQ010000372.1 GCA_937926025.1 uncultured Acidimicrobiales bacterium | reverse complement strand
CGCCCGGGACACACCGAGGAACGCGCCGAGCTGGGCCAGCCCGTGGGTCGATCCGGGGATGACGTCGGTGAGCTGCGGCGAGTGCACGAGGAAGGTGGTGTGCTGGGCCCGGGACAGGGCGACGTTGAGCCGGTTGCGGGACAGCACGAACGACGCGCCGCGGCCGCTGCTGGCCGACGACGAGGCCATGGAGATGATGGCCACCACCGCCTCCTGGCCCTGGAACTTGTCGACGGTGCCGACCCGCACGTCCTCCAGCTCGGCGGCGTCGAGCACCGTGCGGATCAGGTTGACCTGGGCGTTGTACGGGGCCACGACCAGCACGTCCTCCGGCTCCAGCGGGCGATCGCCGTCTTCGGTGGTCCAGGTGCGGCCCACCACGTCGACCACGAGGCGCAGCACGGCGCGGGCTTCTTCGACGGAGGCCGAGCGGTTGCTGTCGTGCGCGACCAGGACGGTGTGCAGGCCCGGTTCGATGCCGTCGAGCACCCGCTTGGCGGTGCACGGATCGGCGTCGAGCCGGTGGTCGTACGACAGCCGGGAGGCCACCGCAGCCAGCTCGGGCCGCATGCGGTAGGTGGTGTCCAGGAAGTAGCCGAACGCTGGGGGCAGGGTGTCGTGGCCGTCGCTCAACCAGTCGAGCGCAGCCTGCTGGACGGGGGCGGGGTGGCGGGCCTGGCTGACCTGCGGCAGCTGCTGCGGGTCGCCGAGCAGGAGCAGCCGCGACGACGCCTGGGACACGGCGATGGTGTCGGCCAGGGCGAACTGCCCGGCCTCGTCGATGACGAGCAGGTCCAGGCGGCCCGCCGGGACCCGGTTCTCGTTGACGAAGTCCCACTTGGTGCCGCCGATGAGGCACCCGACGCCGGGCTGGAGGACGGCGGCCTGGAGCTTGGCGTCGCTGAGCTTCTGGCCCCGGTGGTCTCCCCCGCCGCCGGCCCGCTTCACCACCTGCTGCGGATCGACGCCCGCGTCGATGACCTTGTCCATCATCGCCTCGACCGTCTTGTGCCCCTGGGCCACGACGCCGACCTTCCACCCCTGGTCGACGAGCCGCTTGATGACGGCGGCTCCGGTGGTGGTCTTGCCGGTGCCCGGGGGGCCCTGGACGGCGAGGTAGGAGCGGTCGAGCGCCTGGACCGCCGCGGTGATGGCGGTGGCGAAGTCGTGGTCGGCCACCGGTGGCAGGCCGCCGCCGGCAGCGAGTCGGGGCGGGAGCCGGCGCAGCAGGTCGATGGCGGGCTGGGGCCGGAGCTCGCCGAAGAGGTCCAGCGCGTCGGCGGCGATGGCGAAGATGGCGGCGGCCAGCTTGCCGATGGGCGGCGGGCTGCCGGCGCTGAGCGCCACGGGGAGGGCGGCGTGCTCGGGACCCGGTTCCACGGACAAGCCGCCGGGGAGCCCTTCGGTGAACGTGACCCGCAGCTGGTCGCCATCGGGCTCCAGCTCCAGGATGCGGCCGGTCCCGCGGTAGCCCCGATCCGAGTTGGACGGCTGCTTGACCGCCGCCGGGAGCGGCGCGTCGTAGATGGTGTGGCACTCCCCCGCGGACAGCTTGAACGACCCGGGGACGTCGACCACGGCGGTGAGGAGGCGCTGGTGGGACCGTTTGCCCTCGGGCACGTGCCAGTCCGCGATGACGTCGATGGACCCTGCCGGGAAGACGACCATCTCGCCGTCGTGCTCCCAGTCCTCCGCCGTGGCGGCGAGGCGGGCGAAGTGCGCCCACCAGAAC
>CALANQ010000371.1 GCA_937926025.1 uncultured Acidimicrobiales bacterium | reverse complement strand
GAGGAGCATTCGCGCTGGGCTCTGCTGCCCCGGGACAGGGCGGCGAAGTCCATCTCCTTCCTGACCCATCCCACCTGGCGGGCCTACATCTACTGCTACGTGGAGGGCCTCCCGCGGTGCCGGGCGTTCGTCGGCGGGGACCCGCAGCGGTTCGAGCGGCTGCTCTCCGAGCAGTTCGTGCCGGCCGATCTGGTGGCGGCGTGACCGCTCGGGCCAGGGAGGTGTGGCAGGTGTCCTACCGTTGCGCCTTGGCAGGGGTCTGGTTTTCGGGCAGAGTGGGTACAGAAACCGAGCAATAACTCGGATTGTTGGGCGGGAGAGGACGACGATGAGCAGCTACCCCTACAAGGACCGGTTCCCGGTCAACCGCACGTTGCCCGAGCACGGGCGCCCGCGCGACGAGATCCTGGCGGAGATGGCGGCGCTGGCCCACGAGGAGGACGCCTCCTGGGAGGGCGGTCGCGTCTCGGGGACCATGTACTGCGGCGACCACGACCACTACGAGTTCCTGAACGACGTCTTCGGCCTGTACGCCCACGTCAACATCCTCCAGCGGGACATCACCCCCAGCGCCACCCGCTACGAGGGCGAAGGCATCGCCATGGCCCTCGACCTGTTCCACGCCGGCGAGGTCACCGACGGCGAGCCGGCCGGCCTGGTCACCAGCGGCGGCACCCGCAGCATCTGCCACGCCGTGCTGGCCTACCGCGAGGTCGCCCGGGCCAAGGGCGTGACCCAGCCCAACTTCATCAAGCCCGAGACCGGCCACCCGGCCTTCGACAAGGCCTGCCACCTCTTCGGCGTCGAGCTGCGCACCGCGCCCGTCGACCCGGTCACCCTCCAGGCCGACGTGGCGTGGATCAAGGACCACATCGACGACCAGACCATCGGCTTCATGGGCTCGGCCTGCAACTACGGCTACGGCACCGTCGACCCCATCACCGAGATGTCCGACCTGGCCGTGGAGAAGGGCGTGCCGCTGCACGTCGACGGCTGCCTCGGCGGCTTCATCCTCCCGTTCGGCGAGGAGCTCGGCTACGACATCCCCGTCTTCGACTTCCGGCTCCCCGGCGTCACCAGCATCTCGGCCGACACCCACAAGTACGGCTACGCGTTCAAGGGCACGTCCACCGTGCTCTTCCGGGACAAGTCGTGGCGGAACTCGCAGTACTTCTTCCTCACCGACTGGACCGGCGGCAAGTACACGTCGCCCGGCATGGACGGGTCCCGCTCCGGCGGCCTGCTCGCTGCCACCTGGGCGTCCATGGTCCAGCTCGGGCGCGAGGGCTATCGCGGCTACGCCGAGAAGATCTTCGCCACCTCGTTCGCCATGCAGGACGCGGTCCGCTCGCACCCCGAGCTGAAGATCATGGGCACGCCGTCGTTCCTCTTCAGCTTCACCAGCGACGAGTTCGACATCTACCACGTCAACGACTTCATGCGGCCGAAGGGCTGGCGCTTCAACGGCCAGCAGTACCCCAACGCCCTGCACATGGCGGTCACCCGGCCCCAGACCCAGGACGGCGTGGTCGAGGCCTTCGCCAACGACCTGGCCGCGGCGGTGGAGTACGCCAAGGAGAAAGGCCACGAGCCCGCCGCCTCCGGTGCCATCTACGGCGGCGTCGCCGGCGGCATGAACGACGAGGCCGACGAGTTCATCAAGATGGTCATGGCCCAGATGCTCGACGAGCAGCAGGGCCTCCCCCCGCTGGACTGAACCCCCGGCACCGGGAACACCGGTGTGGCAGGGTCGGACGATGACCGGTCCCTCGGAACTGCTGGATCTCTCCTCCGCCATCATCGACGCGTGGTCGACGCCGGGCGGCCCGCCGCCGGGTGCCGTCGAGGGGCCCACCAACCGGGTCAGCAACGAGCTCACCGAGATCGACGACGGGCTCTCGTTCATCGAGTCGTTCTCCAACATCGTCACGTTCCGCACCGACGACGGGCTGGTGCTGTTCGACGCGTCCAGCGCGTTCACGGGGCGGGGCTGCACCCAGTCGCTGCGGGCCTGGGCGGACGACCCGGTCCACACGCTCGTGTACACGCACGGCCACGTCGACCACGTGGGCGGCAGCGGGTTCATCCAGGCCGACGCCGAGGCACGGGGCCACGCCGCCCCGGCCGTCGTCGGCCACGAGAACGTCGCCGCCCGGTTCGACCGCTACCGGTACACGGACGGCTGGAACAAGGCCATCAACGCCCGCCAGTTCGGTCCCGGCTTCGGCGGCGGCATGGTCGGCCCCGACGGCCAGCCCCGGCCGTTCCTGCCCGACCGGACGCTCGAGTGCACCGAGGTGTACGAGGACCACCTGGCGCTGTCGGTCGGCGGGCTCGACATCGAGCTCCACCACGACCGGGGCGAGACCGACGACCACACGTGGGCGTGGATCCCCAGCCACCGGGCCGTCGCCGTCGGCGACTTCGTGCTGTGGGTGTTCCCCAACGCCGGCAACCCGCAGAAGGTCCAGCGCTACCCGGGGGAGTGGGCGGCCGCCCTGCGCAAGATGGCGGCGCTCGAGCCCGAGCTGCTGCTGCCCGCCCACGGCCTGGCCATCGCCGGCCGCGAGCGCGTGGCCACGGTGCTCGACGACCTGGCCACCGCCCTCGAGCGCCTGGTGGCCGACGTGGTCGCCGCCATGAACCAGGGCGCCACCCTCGACGAGATCGTCCACGCCGTCCGGGTCGACGAGGACCTCATCCGCAAGCCGTGGATGCGGCCCATCTACGACGAGCCCGAGTTCGTGGTGCGCAACACCTATCGCCTCTACGGCGGCTGGTGGGACGGCGACCCGGCGCACCTCAAGCCGCCGCCTGCTGGGGCACTGGCCCGCGAGCTGGCCGAGCTGGCCGGCGGGGCCGACGCCCTGGCCGGGCGGGCCCAGGCCTGCTCCGAGGCCGGCGACCACCGCATGGCGTGCCAGCTGGTGGAGCTGGCCGCCCAGGCCACCGACGACCCGGGCACCTGGCGGCTGCGCTCCCGCCTGTACCTCGCCCGAGCGGAGCACGAGTCCAGCCTGATGGCGAAGGGCGTGTTCACCGAAGCGGCCCGATCGGGCGACGAGCGAGCCGCTCGCGTCGAGGGCTGAGGACGCGCCACGCGGCGGAACGGTCGACCTGGACATCTGACCGGGGTACGGTGGCACCGTGCTCCGTGCGGGACGGGGTGCGAACCAGGAGGCATCCCCTCGTGCTCCAACGCCGAGTCCGGATCGGTGTCGCCGCCGCATTGGCGGTGGCGGTGACGTTCGTGATCGGCACCGACGCGGCATCGTCCGCGCCCCCGGCGGCCGGCTACATGAAGGCGCCGCCGTCCGTGTACACGCCGGTGGACACGAACCTCGTGTTCACGGGGGCCGACCCGTACATCGGCTACCCGCTGGAGCTGAAGCTCGAGGCGGGCGACGACGGGGGCGACTGCGACCACGGCGACAGCCCGACCGACGGTGACATCGGCCCCACGGGCGGCCCCAGCGGGGGCTGTGCCACCGTCCAGATGGACGTGAACCACGGCAAGCTCACGATGGCCGGCGCCAACAGCGGCGACGGCGGAGGCCTCACCGGCGGCGCCGAGATCCTGAGCGCCACCACGCTGCCCAACGCGGTGGTGAACATCTTCGGGACCTACGACGAGGTCAACGCCGCCCTCGCCACGCTCACCTACATCCCCGACGCCGGCTACGAGAGCACCACCGGGTCCGACGGCCCCGACGACCTGACGATGTTCGCCTACGACGGCGCCGGCGTGAAGATCGAGATGGCCGAGCAGACCGACATGGGGCTGGAGGTGGTCGGCGACGGCGACATCGAGGTCGCCATCAACGTCGAGCAGCCGAACGACCCGCCCGAGCTGACCATGGACATCCCGGCCGGGCTGCGGACCTTCACCGCCAGCGCCGACCCGGGGAACCTGGACTCCAACGTCATCCGAGACACCGACCCGGGCGTGACCATCACCCTCGAGGACCCCGACATCGATGACGGCGAACCCGACGACTACCTGCTGGTCGTCGCCTGGATCGACGGCACCGGCCGCTTCGGCCTCGGCTTCGGCTCCGCGGCCTGCGTGGGCGCCCCGGCGGACCTCATCACGGTGGCGTTCTGCCCGGAGGTCCCGGCGAACCTGCTGCCCATCGCCCAGCTCCTGCCCGATCTGCCGAACGGGCTGAACTTCGGGACCACGCCCTCCAGCTACAACGAGGCGATCGCGTTCGTGGCCTCGCGCTCGGACGCCCAGGACCTCCTCAGCTACATCGATTACGAGACCCCGGCCACCGACGCCGACGACACCATCACCGTGCTGGTGAGCGACCTCGGCAACAACGGCCTCCCGCTGAAGCCCAACGTCGAGGTCGGCGTGGCCGTCCCCGACCCGCTGGGCTACGACTTCACGTCGTTCGACCTCACCGTGCGGGACGACACCAACGACCCGCCCGTGGTCACCGCCCCGGCCGCCACCAGCGTCAACATCGGCGGGTCGGTCGCCGTGCCGTTCTCGGTCACCGACTCCGACGCCGGCAGCGGCACCCTCACGGCGACCATCATGGGGTCGGGCGTGACGCCCAGCGCCACCAACCTGTCGGGCGACCTGTCCTCGCTGAACTCGCAGCTGGCGGCGCTGACCGCGACCGGCGTCACCGAGGGGCCCGGATCGGTCACCGTGGTGGTGGACGACGGCGGCAACACGCCACCCCCGGCCGAGCAGGGCCAGGCCACCGCGACCATCGACGTCATCGACCCGAACGCCACATCCTCGACCTCGTCGACCAGCACGTCCTCGACCAGCTCGTCGTCCACGAGCTCGTCCTCCAGCTCCACGTCGTCGAGCTCGACCTCCTCCAGCTCCACGTCGTCGAGCACGTCGTCGACCAGCTCCAGCACCTCGACCTCGTCCACGAGCACGTCCAGCACGTCCAGCACGTCCACGTCGACCAGCAGCACGTCCACGTCGAGCACGTCGACCTCCACGAGCAGCACCTCGACGTCGTCCACCAGCACGTCGACGTCGAGCACCTCGACCTCCACCACGTCCACCTCGACCACCTCGACCACCAGCACCACCACGTCGACCACCGAGCCGGGGTCCACCACCTCCACCAGCGAGGGCGGCACCACCACGACCACCTCCGACGGCTCCACCACCACGGTCGACCCCGGGACGGTGTCCACCACCGATCCCGGCTCGGTGTCCGGCGGCGGCATCGACCAGGGCGGCGGCACCGGGGGGTCCGGGACGGGGACGGTGGGCAGCGGCTCCATCGTGCGCACCGGTGCGGACGCCGCCGGAACGGTGGCGTCGGGCGTGGCGCTCCTGCTGGCCGGAACCGTCCTGCTGGTCATCCGGAGGCGGAGCCTTCGCACCGCCTGACCGGCAGACGCCCAGGTCACCGGTAGCGTGCCGGTGATGGGAGAGGGGACCGATCCGCGCTGGGCTGCGGCCGTCGAGGTGCTCGACCGGGTCAACGCGTCGGCCACGCCACCTGCGGTGGTGCGCGACGGCCTGTCGCTGCTCGTGCGCCAGGACCGGGTCCTGGTGCGGTCCCGGCTGCGGGCCGAGGAGCCCGTCGCGGCCCGGGAGGTCGAGGTGGCCCGGGCCCTGGCCGAGGCCGAGGTGCCCAGCGTCCCGCTGGTGGCCGGCAAGGGCCAGCCGTGGGTGGTGGACGGGTGCGTGGTCACGGCCTGGCGCTGGGAGGAGGTGGTGGGCGCTCCCAGCCCCGAGCACCTCGGTTCGCTCGCCGGGTCCCTTCGGGACCGCACCGTCGGGACCCACGTGTTCGACGTGCCCCGCTTCGACCCGCTCTCCGCCGTCCGGGCCGCCGTCGCCCGGGTGCCCATCGGCGATGACCAGGGCGACTTCGTCCGCCTCCGCGCCCAGGAGCTGTCTGCCGACTGGGCTCGCATCGCGGACCTCGACCCGGCCGGCACGGCCATCGTCCACGGCGATCTGCACCGCGACAACGTGCTGCTCACCGCCGAGGGTCCGCTGCTCACCGACCTGGAGCTGGCCGGCGCCGGACCGTGCTCCTACGACACGGCGCCGGCGGTGGTCATGGTCGATCGCTACGGCGCCGACCCGGCGACGCTGGAGTCGTTCGTCGCCGCCCAGGGCCACGACCCGCGGGCCTGGCCGGGTTTCGCCACGTGCCTGGCGGTCTACGAGCTGTGGGTCACGGCGTGGGCTGTCGGGGTGCGCGACCGGTCTCCGGAGCTGGCCGCCGAGGCGGCCGTCCGGGTGGGATGCCTGCGGGACCGGAGCTGCGAGCCCTGGCGCCTGCGCTGACCGGGCGGGTCAGGCCTTGGCGTCGGCCACGAGCTTCTTGGCGATGACCTTCAGGCAGAGGGTCTCATCCGCGCCCTCGAAGATGCTGAGCACCCGGGCGTCGACGAAGTAGCGGCTCACGTCGTACTCCTCGGCGTAGCCCATGCCGCCGTGGATCTGCATGGCCTCGCGGGTGACCCACTCGGCGGCCTTGCACACGTAGGCCTTCACCATGGAGGCCTCGGCCTGGCCCTCGCCCTTGGCCATGAGCTTGGCCACCACGTACGCGAACTGGCGGGACGACTGGATGAGCACCGCCATGCGGCCGAGCTTGGCCTGCGTGAGCTGGTAGTCGCCGATGGGGCGGCCGAAGACCACGCGGTCCTCGGCGTAGGTGCGGGCCTTCTCGTAGGCGGCCTGCATCACGCCGATGGCCCGGGCCGCGGTCTGGAGCCGGCCGTTCTCGAACCCGGCCATCTGGTAGTAGAAGCCGCGGCCCTCGCCGCCCTCGAGGCCGATGAGGTTCTCGGCCGGGACGAACCAGCTGTCGAAGGCGATCTCGTAGGAGTGCATGCCGCGGTAGCCGATGGTGTCGATCGGGCGGCCCTCCATCTTCCCGGTGCCGTCGGCGCCGCCCCCGGCGGGCTGGGTCAGCTCGAACCCGTGGCTGTCGCCCCGGTCCTTGGGGACGATGAACATCGACAGGCCCCGGTGGCCGATGGAGCGGTCCGTGTCGGTGCGGGCCAGCACCAGCAGCACGTCGGCCCGGGCACCGAAGGTGCACCAGGTCTTGACGCCGTTGATGAGCCAGCCGCCCTCGGTGGGGGTGGCTGTGACCTTCACGCCGGCCACGTCGGACCCGTAGTCGGGCTCGGTGACGGCCACCGCGTTCAT
>CALANQ010000370.1 GCA_937926025.1 uncultured Acidimicrobiales bacterium | reverse complement strand
GGGGGCGCCGTGTTCACCATCGAGCTGCCGCTGGCGTCGGGACGCGGCGCGGCGGCGCCGCTCAGGGAGGGCTGAGCCAGGCGGCGGCCAGCTCGTCGCGGCGCGCCTCCCACTCCTCGGAGGTGATGGCGTAGCGGACGTGGTCCTCCCAGACCCCGTTGATCTCGAGGTAGCGGACCGCCGTGCCCTCGTTGCGCAGGTCGAGCTTCTCGACGACGCGGCGGCTGGCGCTGTTGCGGGGGATGATCGAGACCTGGATCCGGTGCAGGTGCAGCTCCTCGAACGCGAAGCGGGCCAGGACGATCACCGACTCCGGCATGAGGCCCTGGCCGGCCCACTTCTCGTCGATCCAGTACCCGACGTAGGCGTTCTGGAACGGCCCGCGCTGGATGGACGAGAGGTTGATCTCGCCGCAGAAGGAGCCGTCGACGAAGATGCCGAAGCCGTAGCCGCTGCCCAGCTGGCGCTCGCGCTGGCGGGCGCTGCATCGGACGGCGAACGCGTCGCGGTCCTGGGTGGTGTCGGGCTGGTGCGGCAGGCGCTGCGGCTCCCACTTGAGCAGCCAGTCGGCGCAGCGGACCCGCACCTCTCGCCAGGCGGCGAAGTCCGACAGCACGAGGGGCCGCAGCATGACCCGGCGGCCGAAGAGGGTGGTGGTGCGCTCCACGTGTCCCCCGGTCCCCGTCAGCGGGCGTCGCGCACGGCGACGATGGCGGCGGGGTCTTCGAGCGAGGACAGGTCCCCGGGGTCCTTGCCCACGGCGGTGGCGCGGATGGCCCGCCGCAGGACCTTGGCGGAGCGGGTCTTGGGGAGGGCGTCGGTGAAGCGGAGCACGCTGGGCTTGAAGCTCTTGCCGAGGGCGTCGGTGACCACGCCGACCAGCTCGGCCCGGAGCTCGTCGGTCTCGTCGACGCCGGCGGCGGGGACCACGTAGCACCACAGGGCCTCGCCCTTGACCTCGTGGGGCACGCCGACGGCGGCGGCTTCGGCGACCGCCGGGTGGGCGACCAGGGCGGACTCGACCTCGGCCGGGCCGAGGCGCTTGCCGGCGATCTTGATGGTGTCGTCGCTGCGGCCCCGCAGGTACCACTGGCCGTCCTCGTCGATGAGGGCCCAGTCGCCGTGGACCCAGACGTCGGGCCAGCGGTCCCAGTAGGTCTCGAGGTAGCGCTCGGGTGCCTGCCACAGACCGCGTGTCATGCCGGGCCACGGGGCGGTGCAGACCAGCTCGCCGACCTCGCCGCGCACCGGCCGGCCGTCGTCGCCGAACACGTCGACGCCCATGCCGAGGGCGGGGCCGCCGAGGGTCATGGGGGTGAGCGGCTGGACGGGGTGGGGCGACAGGAAGCAGGCGCCCACCTCGGTGCCGCCGGAGATGTTGATGACCGGGCACCGGCCGCCGCCGACCACCTCGGAGAACCAGCGGTACGGGGTCTCGTTCCAGGGCTCGCCCGTGGACCCGAGGATGCGCAGAGCGGACAGGTCGTGGGCGCGGACGGGCTCGTCGCCGTGGGCCATCATCGCCCGCACCAGCGTGGGGCTGATGCCGAGGATGGTGACGGCGTGATCCTCGAGGAACGCCCACAGCCGGTCCGACTCGGGGAAGTCCGGTGCGCCCTCGAACAGGCAGACGGTGGCCCCGTTGGCGAGGGTGCCGACGATCTCCCAGGGACCCATGATCCAGCCGAAGTCGGCGAACCAGAAGAGACGGTCGCCGGGCCGGCAGTCGAACTGGAACGCCACCTCCTCGGCGATCTTCACGGTGAACCCGCCGTGCACGTGCACCGATCCCTTCGGCTTGCCGGTGGTGCCGGACGTGTAGGCGATGAACAGGGGGTGCTCGCTGTCGACGGCGACCGTGGGCACGGCGGCATCGGTGGGCTCGGGCCAGCTGAGGGTGGTGACCCGCCCGTCGGTGCCCTCGTCGACCGGTCCGATCCGGGGGACGACGACGAGCGTGTCGACGGTGTCCACCATTCCGATGGCTTCGCGGGCGGTGGCCAGCATCGGGACCGGCTTGCCGCGCCGGTAGAACCCGTCGGCGCAGAGCAGGGCCTTGGCGCCGGCGTCCTCGAGGCGGACGGCGATGGCGTCGGCGCCGTAGCCGGAGAAGACCGGCAGGAACAGGGCGCCGAGCTTGGCGACGGCCAGCGCGGCCACCACCGTCTCCACGAGCATCGGCAGGTAGATGCCGACGGCGTCGCCGACCCCGATCCCTCGGTCTCGCAGCAGCGCGGCCAGGCCGGCCACGTGGCGGTCCAGCTCGGCGTAGGTGAGCACCCGGACCTCGCCGTCCTCGCCCTCCCACCGGACCGCTTCGGCGGCCGGCGACTCGGCGACCCAGCGGTCGAGGCAGATGGCGGCCAGGTTGGTCTGGCCGCCGGTGAACCAGGTGGCCCACGGCACGCCCTTCGACGTGTCGAGCACCTGCTCGTAGGGGGTGGAGAACGGGATGCCCAGGAACTCGACGACCTCGCCCCAGAACCAGGCCGGGTCGGCGACGGACCGGGTCAGCAGCTCGTCGAAGGTGGCGATCCCCTGGGCTGCCTGGAACCGCCCGACGTTGGTCTGGGCCGCAGCGGCCGGGTCGGGAGTCCAGATGGGATCGGTCATCGGCCTCGCACGGTAGCCCCCGCGGCTGATCCCCTCAGGCGAGGAGCGAGCGGGCGAGACCGTCGAGGATGTCGGACTCGCTGCACAGGATCTCGTCGAGGGCGAGCCGGCGCATGATGGCGACCAGCGCGCAGCACCCGCCCACGATCACATCGGCCCGGGCCTCTTCGAGCCCGGGGTTGTGGATGCGGTCGGCCCGGGGCTCGGTGGCGAGGGTGCGGAAGACGTCCTCGGCGGCGTCCTTGGTGAGGACGAAGTGGTGGACGGCGTCGCGGTCGTAGGTGGCGAGGCCCTGCTCCACGGCGGCGACGGTGCTCACGGTGCCGGCCAGCCCGATGGTGGTCTGCACCTGGTCCAGGCCGGTGAACTCCCGCTGCACGTCCTCCAGCCAGGCGTCCGTGTAGCTGATGGCGGCGGTGAGGTCCTCGGGTGCGGGCGGGTCGGTGGTGAGGAAGCGCTCGGTGAGGCGCACGCAGCCCACGTCCAGCGAGAGCTGCCCGTCGATGGAGCCGTCGGGCCCCGTCGTGCCGATGACGAACTCGGTGCTGCCGCCTCCGAGGTCGAACACCAGGAACGGCCCGAGCGCGGGATCGAGGTCGGCGGTGGCACCGGCGAAGGACAGGGCGGCCTCGTCCTCCCCGGAGAGCAGCTCGGGCCGGACACCGACGGCCGCCTCGGCGGCGTCGAAGAAGACCTCCCGGTTGAACGCGTCGCGGCTGGCCGAGGTGGCGGTCATGCGCACCCGGCCGGGGGCCACGCCGAGGTCGTCCATGACGGTCCGGTACTCGGCGAGCACCTGCACGGTGCGGTCCATGGCCTCGGCGGCGAGCGACCCGGTCTTGTCGACGCCCTGGCCGAGCCGGGTGATCCGCATGAGCTGCTCGATCGTGACCAGCGGACCGTCGGGGCCGCGCTCGGCGACGAGGAGGCGGGTGGAGTTGGTGCCGATGTCGATGGCGGCGACGCGCTCGGTCATCCGTCGATCCTGTCACGGTCGCCGTCACCCGCGGCCAGGTGGTCGGCGACCCACTGCCCGACCGGATCGTCGCCGCCGGCGAGCCACCAGCCGTAGTGCGCGTGCAGGCACTTCACGCCGACCCGGGTGCCGCCGACGCCGGCCGACGGCCGCGGCCCCTCCCAGCCTTCCGGCAGGGCGGCGTCGCGCTCCTCCCGGTAGCGGTCGTGGGCGGCGGCGATGACGTCGAGCCCGATCTCGTCCTCGACCCGGTGCACGCCGCCCCGGCTCTCCAGGCGGCTGACCATGGTGCGCTCGGGCTCGCCCAGCAGCCAGTAGCGGGTGGGCATGGGCCGACCGTCGTCCAGGAGCGGCTCGTTGCGGATGACCACCGGGGACCCGTCGTGCACGTGCCGGACCACCACCGCGTACGCCCCGTTGGGGGTCCGGCCGAGCAGCGCCGCGACCTGATCGCGGTCAGCCGCGGTGGGGACGTCGTCGACCACGACGGTCTCGGAGAGCGGATCAGCCACGGTGCTCAGGCTACGACCGCGCCGGTGGCCCTCCCCAGACGTGGTTCACTGTGCGGCGCAGCCGCCGAGCGGGTCGGTGGTGATCGGAAGGGACTTCGATGCGGACATCACGGGTGATCGCAGCGATCGCGGTCGCGACGACCGCGATCGCGGTCGGACCGCTGGTGCAGGAGGCGGGCGCAGCGGTGACCGCCAGCACCTCCGGCGGCAACACCGTGGTGGTCAACGCCGTCGGCAACGCCAGCATCCAGCCGGGGTGCGACGGTGCCGGGAAGGTGACCATCAACAACGTGGTGGCCGCTCCGGCCATCGCGTGCAGCGCCATGATCCAGCTCACCGTGGCCGGCGATGCCGGCAACCAGTACCTGTACGGGTCGTACCTCGACGGTGCTGCGTTCAGCTCGCACCCGAAGACCGTCGCCAGCCTGGGCGACGGCGCCGACCTGTTCTTCGAGTCGCGCAACGTCGACAACATCGACATGGGACCGGGCAACGACCAGGTGCAGCTGGTCTACGGCGGATCCGCCAACATCGGCATCGACCTGGGAGCGGGGACCAACGATCTCGTCGTCTTCACCGGCTCGGACCAGGCCGACACCATCTCGGTGACGTCCAGCGGCGTCGGCGCCGTGATCGCCCAGAGCAACGACGATGGCGGGGGCAGCACCACCGTCGCCAACGCCAAGTTCCTCCAGGTGTACGGCGGTGCCGGCGACGACGGCATCAGCGGCACCGCCATCACCTCGGCCTCGACGATCGACTACGTGAGCCTCTTCGGTGACGGCGGTGACGACACGGTCACCGCCGGCCCGGTCGGCACCCAGCTGCACGGCGGGGCGGGCATCAACACCCTCACCGGCGGAGCTGGCCAGGACGCCTTCTGGTCCGAGAGCGACGCCGACACCCTGAACGGCATCACCGACGGCAATCCCGAGTTCATCTACGACACCGACAGCCTCCGGTCGGGCGGCCGGACCTTGAACGGGTTCACCGGGATCGACACGCTCGTCACGCAGGCGCACCAGGGCGACGTGGCCATGCGGGTCCGCCCGGGGCCGTCGGGCACGGCGTCGGTGACGACCAGCCTCACCCGTCCCGGCCAGCAGTCGATCCCGGCCACGCTCGGCAAGCTGAGCCTCGGCCAGGCCTACGCCGGCGCCACCGCCCACCGGGGCCTCGCCGACGTCGTGGCCGGCGACAAGCCGGTGACGGTGACGCTGCCCGCCACCGGTGGCGGCCTGATCGACGTCACCGTTCCGTCCGGCAGCTTCGAGGCCACCCTCACGGGGGACGACCTGCTGGTCACCTCGTCGTACGGACAGGTGAACGCGGCCTACCTGCCCAGCGCCTCGGCCTACCGGGTGCACGGCCCGTGGACCAACAAGAACCAGGGCTTCGCCCACCGGGTCACCCGCGACCTGATGTTCCGCTTCGCCACCGATGCGAACCGCGACCAGATCCGCGACCAGCTCACCAACGGCAGCCGCACCCGGGCCCAGATCACCGCCTCGTTGATGAACACCGACGAGTACCGGGGCCTCGACGTGGACCGCGTGTTCGTCAAGTACCTGCGCCGCACCAGCGACCCCGGCGGCCGCACGTACTGGATCAACTCGATCCGCAACGGCAAGGCGCTGTGGCGGTTCCGGGCCCAGCTGTTCGGCAGCAACGAGTACTTCAACAAGGCGGGCGGGACGAACGCCGCCTACGTGATCAAGGCCTACAACGACGTGCTCGGGCGCGACCCCGACCCGTCGGGCCGGACCTACTGGACCAACAAGCTGAACAACGGTGCCGACCGGGGCTCGGTGGCGCTCCAGTTCATGAACTCGCCCGAGGCCCGGCGCCGCCTGGTGGACGACCAGTTCCTGCGGTTCCTGGACCGCTTGCCCACCAGCACCGAGCAGAGCACCTGGGTGGCCCGGATCCCGACCGACACCGGCGAGCAGGACCTCATCGCCTTCCTGGCCAACAGCAACGGCTACTACAACCGCACCTGAGCCCGGTCAGTAGCTCTTGGGCAGCCCGAGGACGTTGGTGGCCACGTAGGCCTGGACCAGCTCCTGGCTGACCGGGGCCAGGCGCATGAGCCGGGCCTCCCGCCAGTAGCGCTCCACGTGGTACTCGCCGGCGTAGCCCATGCCGCCCAGCGTCTGCACCGCCTGATCGGCGGCCTGGTAGCCGGCTTCGGCGGCGAGGTACTTGGCCGTGTTGGCGGCTTCGCCGCACGGCAGGCCCCGGTCATAGCGCCAGGCGGCCTCCCGGATGGCCAGCTCGGCGGCCCGCAGGTCCATGTGGGCCCGTGCCAGCGGGAAGGCGATGCCCTGGTTCTGGCCGATGGGGCGGTCGAACACGACCCGTTCGTTGGCGTAGGCCACCGCCCGGCGCAGCGCCGCCCGCCCGGTGCCCAGCGCCTCGGCGGCGATGAGGATGCGCTCGGGGTTGAGGCCGTCGAGCAGGTAGCGGAAGCCGTCGCCCTCGTCGCCGACGCGGTCCGCCACGGGGACGGGGAGGTCGTCGTAGACCACCTCGCAGGACACGACCGCGTTGCGACCCGCCTTGGGGATCGGGGTGATCTCCACCTCGGGGCGCACGGCCCCGTCGGCCTGCAGGTCCGCGAGCAGCAGGGTCATCCCGTCGGTGGGCTTGGCCACCTGGTCCCGCGGCGTGGTCCGCACCAGCAGGAGCACCTTCTGGCAGTACGGCGCCTTGGTGGTCCAGACCTTGCGGCCCCGCACCAGGTAGCGGGAGCCGTCGTCGGCGAGGGTCGCCCGGGTGGTGATGCGGGACGTGTCGGTGCCGGCGTCGGGCTCGGTGACGCCGAAGCACACGTGCAGCTCGCCCGAGGCGACGACGGGCAGCACCCGTTCCCGCAGCTCGTCGGAGCCGTGCTTGATGACGGGCCCCATGCCGAAGATCGACAGGTGGATGGCCGACGCCCCGTTCATGGCGGCACCCGACGCCGCCACCTCCTCCACCACGATGGACGCCTCGGTGATGCCGCGCCCACCGCCGCCGTAGGCCTCGGGGATGGCGATGCCGATCCAGC
>CALANQ010000369.1 GCA_937926025.1 uncultured Acidimicrobiales bacterium | reverse complement strand
GGTCGGATCCGGCGATCGCCCGCGCCCGCCGGGAGACCCGACCGGCCGACGGGTCAGTTCGAGGCGCTGCGGCGGACGGCCAGGTTGGTGGTGCCGACCGGGCGCTGGGCCTGCGGACGCAGCACCCGGACCTTGGCGGCGGCCTCGTCGGCCCGCATCCGGATCTGCACCAGGGCGTACACGTACGCCGCCAGGGCGCCGCCGGAGCCGAAGAACAGCAGCAGCGTGATGGCGCTGGTGCTCACGAGCGCCAGGAGGAGGAAGAAGGCGGTGGCACCGCCGAGGCCGACCAGGACGTTCTGGCGGCGGCGCTGGACCTCGGTGCGGCGGAGCTGCGGGGCGTAGGCACCCCGGGCGACCGGCGCCGAGCCGGACTGGGGCAGCGGCCGCAGCGAGGTGCCGGGCGTGGCCCGCTCCAGGGTGGAGAGCTGCTGGCGGAACGAGCTCACGGAGCTCGCCGGGCGCCCCTCGCGGTGCTTGCGGAGCATCGGAGGGACGAGGAAGCACGCCCATGCGACCGCCAAGCAGACGAGAAACAGCATCTCCACGTGCGGGGCCTTCCTGCAGGTGCGTTGGACGGTACCGATCCAGGACCCCCGAGGGGTGGATGGCACCACCCGGGGTCGAGGGTGGGGAGCAGCGGAACCAGCCTGCGAGCAGGTGTCGGGGCCGCTGCGGTTGTTACGGTTTTACTACGGACTGGGTCGAACGATCCAGCCTGCGAACCCGAGAATTTCGTCCCGTCGTCGCCCGGTGCTTGCTCCTGCAAGCACTCGGGGCCACGAAACCGCAGGTCAGAGGCCCAGATCGAGCTCGGGGTCGGCCGGCTCGCGACGGAACGTTCCCGAACGGCCACCCGTCTTCTCCCACAGCGCCACGTCCCCGATCGTCATCGAACGATCGGCGGACTTGCACATGTCGTAGATGGTGAGCGCCGCCACCGACACCGCCGTGAGCGCCTCCATCTCCACGCCCGTCCGGTCGATCGTGTCCACGTGGGCCTCGATCTCGATGAACGTGTCGTCGATGTGGAAGTTGATCAGCACCGCCCCCACGAGCAGCGGGTGGCAGAGCGGGATCAGGTCCGAGGTGCGCTTGGCCGCCTGGATGCCGGCGACCCGGGCCACGTTGAGGACGTCGCCCTTGCCCACCGAGCCCCGGGCGACCAGCGCCGTGGTCTCCGGTTGCATGTGCACCCGGCCCCGGGCGACCGCTCGGCGGTGCGACGGGTCCTTCGGGGTGACGTCGACCATGCGGGCCCGGCCAAGCGGGTCCAGGTGGGTGAGGCGCTCAGGCATGGCGGAAGTCTAGGGGCGGGGTCCGGGTCCCCCGGCCGTGGCCGCCCGCCCCGGCGACCGTCAGCCGCCGATCTCCGACATCGAGCGCGCCGGCCGGGTGAAGGTGACGTTGCTGATGCCGTGGCCGGCCCACTTCGCCCCGACCGTGCGGGCGATGGCGTCGGCCAGGTCGTCGTCGCTGCCGCCCTCGCGCAGCAGCGCTCGGAGGTCGGTCTCGTCGGTGGCGAACAGGCAGGCCCGCAGCTGGCCGTCGGCGGTGAGGCGCACGCGGTCGCAGGACGAGCAGAACGGTTCGGTCACCGTGCCGATGACGCCGACCTCGCCACCGCCGTCGAGGTAGCGGTGGCGCTCCGCGGGGTCCGACCCCCGCTGCACCGGCTCCGTGGGGAACACCGAGTCGATGGCGGCGACGATCTCCGCCGACGGCACCACCTGCTCGTGGCTCCACCGCTGCTCGGCGTCGAGCGGCATGAACTCGATGAAGCGCACGGTGACGCCCTCGTCTCGGCCGAACCGGGCGAAGTCGACGATCTCGTCGTCGTTGACCCCCCGGACCACCACCACGTTGACCTTCACCGGGTCGAACCCGGCAGCGACGGCAGCGCGGATGCCGTCGAGGACCCGGGGCAGCTCGTCTCGCCGGGTGAGCGCCTCGAACCGGTCGGCGCGCAGCGAGTCCAGCGAGATGTTCAGCCGGTCCAGCCCCGCCGACCGCAGCGGCCCGGCCTGGGCGGCCAGCGTCGACCCGTTGGTGGTGAGCGAGAGGTCCACGGGCAGCGCCGCCAGCTGCTCCACCAGCACGGGCAGACCGGCCCGGACGGTGGGCTCGCCGCCGGTGAGCCGGATCGAGTCGAACCCGAACCGCTCCACGCACACCGTGGCCACCCGGCGCAGCTCCTCGAACGTGAGGAGGTGGTCCCGGGGGTGCCAGTCCATGCCCTCGGCCGGCATGCAGTACGTGCACCGGAAGTTGCACCGGTCCGTGACCGAGATCCGCAGGTCCCGGTGGACGCGCCCGAAGCGGTCGGCCAGGGGGCGGGACGTGGGGCCGGGATCGCTCACCCGGACCAGGCTACGGGCCGCTCCCCCGACCTGCCCCACCCCACCCGGATGATCCGCCTGCGCCCCATCGCCCCGTTCGCGTCCGTTGACCGCCCGATGGGCCGGGAACTGACACGAATCCGGCGCCAGCCATCGGATGGTGGCCGTCGACGGCCGAGGTGCCGGTCATGTGCCGGCAATCGACGGGCTGGATCAGACGGCGGGGAGGGAGAGGAGGACGACGGTGACCTCGTCGCCCTCGGCGACGCCGTCGCCGTCGGGGACGACGGCCAGGGCGTTGGCGTCAGCGGCGGAGGCCAGCTGGTGGGAGCTCTGGCCCGAGACGGGGTGGGCGTGGAGGCGGCCGTCGGTCCAGCGGCACACCACCCGGATGAAGGCGGTGCGGCCGTCGGGGCGGCGCCCGAGGCCCGGGCCGGCCACGGCCGCCACGCGAGGCAGGTCCAGGTCCGAGCGGCCGGCGAGGCGGCGCAGGCCCGGCACGCCCAGCAGCGACAGCGAGACCAGCGACGACACCGGGTTGCCGGGGAGGCCGAAGACCGGGGTGCCGTCGAGCACGCCGAACGCGAACGGCTTCGCCGGGCGGATGGCCACCTGCATCCAGCGCATGTCGGCCAGCTCGCCGAGCACCACCTTCACCAGGTCGAAATCGCCCATGCTCACGCCGCCGCTGGTGGCCACGGCGTCGCACGTGGCGGCGGCGCCCTCAAGCGCAGCGGTGAGCGCCTTCCGGTCGTCGGCGACGGTGCCCAGGTCGACGGCGTCGATGCCGAAGCTGCGGGCCAGAGCCACCAGCGTCGGCCGGTTGCTCTCGCGGATCTGGCCCGGCGCCAGGGGCCGGTCGTCATCGACCAGCTCGTCACCGGTGGAGATCACGCCGAGCCGAGGCCGAGGGACGACGATGGGCCGACGGACGCCGACCGACGCCAGCACCCCGAGGTGGGCCGGGCCGAGGAGCGTGCCGGCCTCGGCGACCACCGTGCCGGCGGCGATGTCGCTGCCCGCCGAGCGGATGTTGCGACCGGCCGGGACCGCCTCGAACACCTCCACGACGGTGGCGTCGGGCCCGCCGCGGGTGGACTCGACCTTGACCACGGCATCCGCGCCGGGCGGCATCGGCGCGCCGGTCATGATGCGCACCGCCTGCCCCGGCCCCACCTCGGTGTCCGCGGCCGCACCGGCGGCCACCGTGGCCACCACCGGCAGGGCCACGGGCGAACCGTCGCCGGCACCCGCCACGTCGGCCGCGCGCACGGCGTAGCCGTCCATGGCCGAGTTGGCCCAGGGCGGCACGGGTTCCCCGGCGGTGACGGGGGCGGCCAGGACGCAGCCGAGGGCCTCGGCCAGCGGCACGGACAGCGGTGCCCGCGGCGCGCAGTGGGCGAGGACGTGCTCGCGCGCCTCGGCCAGGGGGATCAGGGGCACGGCGTCAGTCGGCGTGGAGGTCGTTGCGCTCGCAGATCTGGGCCAGGAACCGGCCGAAGTCCGGACCGAGGTCGGGACGGGCGAGCGCCAGCTCCACGATGGTCTCCAGGTAGGCGGCGATGGTGCCCGTGTCGAAGCGGCCACCGTCGAACGTGGCGCCGTACACGGCCTGGTCGGCGAGCAGCAGGGCGATGGCGTCGGTGAGCTGGATCTCGCCGCCCACGCCGGGCTGCACCTGCTCGAGCTTCTCGAAGATCTCCGGGGTGAACACGTAGCGGCCCATGACCGCCAGGTTCGACGGGGCCGCCGCCGGCTCGGGCTTCTCCACGATGTCGAGGATCTGCACCAGCGTGTCCGAGATGCGCTCGGGCTTGGCGCAGCCGTAGCGCTTGATCTCCTCGGGGGTGACCTCTTGGAGGGCCAGCACCGAGCGCCCGTACTGGGTGTGGATCTTGATCATGTCGCTGAGCAGCGTGTTGCCCTGCGCCATGAACTCGTCGCCCAGCAGCACCACGAACGGGTTGTCGCCCACGTGCTTCTGCGCCACCGACACCGCGTGGCCGAGGCCGAGCGGCTCCCCCTGGCGGACGTAGTGGATGTCGGCCAGCTCGGCCAGCTCCACGACCTCGCCCAGCTGGTCGATCTTGCCCGCCTTGTCCAGGTGGTACTCCAGCTCGAACTGGCGGTCGAAGTGGTCTTCGATGGACCGCTTGGACCGGCCGGTGATGATGAGGATGTCGTCGCAGCCGGCGGCCACGGCCTCCTCGACCACGTACTGGATGGCCGGCTTGTCCACCACCGGCAGCATCTCCTTGGGCTGCGCCTTGGTGGCGGGGAGGAAGCGGGTGCCGAGCCCGGCGGCGGGGATCACGGCCTTGCGCACTGCGGATCGTGGGGTGCTCACGGCAGCAGTCTCGCACAGGGTTCCCGGCCCGCCCGAGGCACGCTCGTGGCACCGCCATGTTCCCGCTCGGCGCCCGCTTCCCTACACTGGCAGTCTCCATCGGAGACTGCTAACCGCCGATCCGGCCGACGAGGACCCATGCCCACCTACGAGTACCGCTGCAAGAACTGCGGCCACGAGTTCGACATCGTCCAGTCGTTCTCCGACGACGCCCTCACCGAGTGCCCGTCCTGCCACGAGCAGACCCTGAAGAAGGTGTTCGGCAACGTGGGCATCACCTTCAAGGGCTCCGGCTTCTACAAGACCGACAGCCGCAGCGCCGGCTCGTTCGGCTCCACCCGCGACGCCGACAAGAGCGACAACGGCTCCAGCAGCTCGTCCACCAAGAAGGACAGCGGCTCCTCCACCAGCACCACCTCGTCGGACTCGTCGAGCTCGTCGACGTCGTCGAGCAGCAGCTCCTCGTCGACGAGCTCCGGCTCCAGCTCCAGCTCGTCCACCTCGGCGTAGGCCATGAGCGCCGCCCTCCCCCGAGCTGACGTCGGCGTCTTCGGCGGGTCCGGGTTCTACCGGTTCCTCGATGACGTCACCGAGGTGGCGGTCGATACCCCGTTCGGTCCCACCGCCGCGCCGGTCGCGCTGGGCACGCTGGGCGACCGCACCGTGGCGTTCATCCCGCGCCACGGCGCCCACCACGAGTTCCCGCCCCACAAGGTGCCCTACCGGGCCAACGTCTGGGCCATGCACGCCTTGGGCGTCACCAGCGTGTTCGGGCCCTGCGCCAGCGGCTCGCTCCAAGGCCACATCGCGCCGGGCAGCTTCGTCGTGCCCGACCAGCTGGTGGACCGCACCTGGGGCCGGCCCGACACGTTCTTCGACGGCGAGGACGGGCGACCCGTGCACCACGTGGCCTTCGGCGACCCCTACGACGAGCCGCTGCGCGCCATCGCCATCGACGCCTGCCGCGCCGAGGGCGTGGAGGTGCACGTGACGGGCACCGTGGTCACCATCCAGGGACCCCGCTTCTCCACCCGCGCCGAGTCGCGCTGGTTCGGCTCCCACGGGTGGGAGGTCATCAACATGACCCAGCACCCCGAGGCCGTGCTCTGCCGGGAGGCCGGCCTGCGGTACGCGGCCATCGCCCTCATCACGGACTTCGATGCCGGCCTGGAGGGCACGGGCATCCCGGCGGTCACCCAGGAGGAGGTCTTCGCCTTCTTCGAGGCGAACGCCCAGACCGTGCGGCGCGTGCTGTTCCGGGCGCTGGCCGCCGACCTGCCCACGGAGCGCATCGAGGCAGGACCCGGCTTCGAGATCTGACCCCCAGGTGCCGCGGTGCGCCTCATGGGTCGCATCGCTTCCCCCCTGGATCCCGGCGGCGTACCCTGCCGGCGCGCCTTCCCGACGTTCGATCGCCGTGGAGGTGCGCGCCCGTGGGCTTGACCCGACCCATCCTCGACCGCCCGATGACCTGGCGGCGCGTGCCCCGCAGCCGGGTGCCGCTGCACCGTCGCCTCCTCCGCGACCGGGCGGTCATCCGCCACTGGCTGGTGGTCGCCGTCCTGGCCTGGGTCCTGGCGGCCCTGGTGACCAGCGCCGTCGATCGGGCCGAGACCACCCAGCGCCGGTGGGGCCGCACCGCGCCGACGTGGGTGGTGGACCGCCCCGTCCGCGCCGACGAGGTGCTCGACGGGGCCCTGCGCCGGGAACGGTGGCCCGTGGCGCTCCTCCCGGCCGCCACGGCCCAGCCCCCGCCAGGGGCCCGGGCCGCCGTGGCGCTCGACGCCGGCGTCGTGCTGACCGATGCGATGGTGGCCCGCGCCGGAGCCGACGGGCGCACCGTCGCCCTCCCGCTGCCCGACGCGCACCTCCCGGTGCGCGAGGGCGACATCGTCGACGTGTGGGCCACCTCGGACCCGGCTGTCGCCGAAGACGGCACGGCCGACGCCCAGCGGGTGGCCACCGGGGCGCGGGTCGTGGCCACCCAGGAGGGCGGGGTCGTGCTGGAGGTCGACCCCGACCGTGTGGCCGGCGTGGCGGAGGCCGGCGCCTCGGCCACCATCAGCCTGGTGGGCCGGCCGTGACCCTCAGCGGGCGTCGATCACGTTGGCCGCCAGCAGCCCGAACAGCAGCAGCCCGAGCGCCACCCGGTAGACCACGAAGATCATCAGCGTGTGCGAGGTGAGGTACTTGAGCAGCCAGGCGATGGCCGCGTAGCCCACCACGAACGACACCACCGTGGCCACGGCCGTGGGTCCCACCGGGACCCCGTCGCCCACGTCCTTCAGCGAGAACAGGCCCGACAGCACCACGGCGGGGATCGACAGCAGGAACGAGAACCGCGCCGCCGCCTCCCGGGTGAAGCCCAGGAACATCCCGGCGCTGATCGTGGACCCCGACCGGCTCACGCCCGGGACCAGGGCCAGCGACTGCGCCAGGCCGATGGTGACGCCGTCCTTGGTGGAGATGTGCTCGATCCCCTTGGTGCGCTTGCCCGCCTTGTCGGCCCACAGCAGCACCAGGCCGCCGATGATCAAGGTGCTGGCGATCAGCCGGAGGTCACGGGCCCCGGTCTCGATCTGGTCCTTGAAGGCGAAGCCGAAGATCACGATCGGGATGGTGGCCACGATCAGGTACCAGCCCATGCGG
>CALANQ010000368.1 GCA_937926025.1 uncultured Acidimicrobiales bacterium | reverse complement strand
TGCCTAAGTGACTGGAGTTCAGACGTGTGCTCTTCCGATCTGTTCAACCTCTCCAACATCTGCAACCTGCAGTGCATCCAGTGCAACGGCGAGCTGTCCTCGTCGATCCGCATCCACCGGGACAAGCGGCCGCCGCTCGGCACCATCTACGACGACACCTTCTTCGAAGATCTGGCTCCGTTCCTCCTCGGCCTCGAGCACGCCAACTTCGCCGGCGGCGAGCCGTTCCTGGGGCGGGAGAACTTCCGCGTGTGGGAGATGATCGCCGACCTGGTGCCGGATCTGGACTGCACGGTCTGCACCAACGTGACCCAGTGGAACGCTCGGGTCGAACGGGTCCTGGACTCGCTGAACATGAACATCATCTTCAGCCTGGACGGGATCTCGAAGCGCACCTACGAGGCCATCCGCATCGGCTCGGACTTCGACGTCGTCGCCGCCAACATGGAGCGCTTCCGCTCCTACGCCGAGGACCGAGGCACGGCCGTCACCATCAACCACTGCCTGATGCCCCAGAACTACGCCGAGTTCGGTGACCTGCTCCAGTGGGCGGAGGAGCGCGGCATCTACGTGAACGTGAGCGTGGTCCGGGCGCCCGAGCACGCCAGCATCTACCACCTGCCGGCTGACGAGCTCCACGAGGTGGCGGCCGTCCTGGCCGCGCAGGACGCAGAGGTCACGGCCTCGCTGCGCCTCAACCGCGCCACGTGGGTGCAGGAGACCGCACGGATCCAGACCTGGGCCGCCGACGGCGAACGCGTCCTTCGGATCCGCACCCGCCGGGCGGAGGCCGCCGCCACCGAGGCCGCCGCGGTCGTCGAGGCGCCAGCGCCCGAGCCCGACCAGCCGCCCGAGCCCGCGATCCTCGGCTTCCCGATCGCCGCTCCGGCAGTTGCGCCGGCGGAGGTCCCCGACCACGGCCCGGGTGTGGACGACCATCCCGATCTCCAGGTCGGCTGGGTGCTCGTCGGCCCGGGTGATGTGGTGATCAGCGCCTCGCCCTCGATCTCGGACCTGCTCGGCATCGAGGCCCACCAGCTCGAAGGCCGGCCGGTCACCGACCTGCGCGAGGAGACCTTCGCCCGCTTCGGCGACCTGGTCCGCCACGAGACGCTGCTCGAGCTCCCCGATCTCAGCGAGAGCCGCTCGCACTACCGGGACCACGTGGTGCACCACCGGGTCGAGGCCGTGCGCGATGCGGGCGGCACCTGTCAGGAGGCGCGCATCACCGTGTCGGTCTGGCCGGAGGCCGACGCCCTCAGCTGAGCAGCGGCTCCAGGTCGGACCAGAGGCGCGGAGCCGCCTCGGCCACGTCGTGCGCGGCGCGGACCCGGTCCTGGAGCTGCCGGCCCGCTCGGCCCCGCAGGTCGGCGTCGTCGAGCAGGGCGAGGATCCGGTCCACCAGCCCGTTCAGGTCCAGGTGGTCGGCCACGCCCCGCGCCGCCGCGTCGCCTGCGGCCGCCAAGAGCTCCACCGCCCCGCCGTTGCGGTAGGTGACCACCGGCGTGGCGGCGGCACCGGCCTCGAGCGCCACCAGGGGATACGGATCCTCGTGGGAGGTGAGCGCGAAGACGTCGGCCAGCTGCAGCCACGGCACCGGATCGGCGACCGGCCCGACGAACGACACCCGCTCCACCCTGGCGCGCTGACGATCGGAGTCCAGCTGGAACCACTCGGGTTGGTGGAAGTCGCCGCCGACCCACACGAACTGCACCGGCTCGCGCCGGCGTCGGGCCACCTCGGCGGCCAGCGGGACGAAGAGGTCGGCTCCCTTGCGCCAGTCGAACGTGCCCATCCCGAGGACGACCGCCGCATCCGCCGGCACATCGCCCTGGTTGCGCAGCCGCTCGTGGAGCCGGAGGTCGCGGTCGCGAGCCGCGATGGCGGCGGCATCGATGAACTCGTGGTGGAGCAGGACCCGCTCCTCCGGCAGCGCCAGCTCATCGAGGAGCACCCGCCTCACGGCCCCGGAGGCGGCGATCCAACGGTCCGGCCGGTTGCGGAACACCTCCAGCGACCGAGGCGCGAACCAGGTCCGGAGCGCCACCTCCAGCTCGTGGACGTGCACCACGACGGGGGGATCCGGCGCCAGGAACGGCAGGAAGGTCGTGCTGGAGATGCTGTTGAGGTACACGAGGTCGACGTCGGCGCGCTGGCGGAACCAGGCCCGGAGACGCCGAGGGACCACCACCGGCCGGGCCGCCAGCAGGTCGGCCACCACCTCGGGGCACGGCAGCTCGGAGACCGTGGCCACCTCCTCGAAGCGTGACCACATCGGCCCACCCGCGAGGAGCGCCACCTCGACCTCGACCTCGGTGTGATCGCGCACCCATCGCAGGAGGTGCAACAGGTTCATCGGTGCACCGGTGACGGTGGCCTCGTGGGCCAGGACGAGCATGCGGCGGGTCACCGCGGCCCCCCAGCGGTCCGAGCGGGCTCGAGCAGGCTCCGGAGGATCTCCAAGAACCTCGGCACCACCACCGTGGGCGACTGGCGATCCCGGGCCCACGCCGCAGCGGCGGCCACGAGCGGACGGCCCGCCTCCGGGGACGCAGCGAGGCGCCGCACCTCCGCGGCCAGCGCGGGGACATCGGGGAAGGGCGCGACGGCCACGGCCCCGGCGTCGCCCAGCGTGCGCAGCCCATCCACCGCGAAGGCCGCGGTGGGTGCCCCCACCAGGGCCGCCTCCAGGGGCACCAGCGGCAGCGGGTCCGACCGCGACGGCATCACGACCACCGCAGCCGCCGCGAACCAGCAGCTGGCATCGGCCACCTCGCCCACCCACGTGACCCGGCTGCGGAGACCCAGAGCCGCCACGTCGTGATCGAACCGCTCTGCGTACGGCGGGAGGCGACGACCGATCCACGCCAGGTGCAGATCGGGCTCGGCGGCGCAGGCGCCGGCGAGGGCGACGAAGAGATCGGCCCCCTTCCGCGGCTCGACCTCGCCGCAGCCCAGGACCAGCCGGTCGCCAGGAGCCAGGCCGAGCTGCCTCCGCACCGCCGCCACCGAGTCCGGGGCGGGAGGCGCCGGCTCCGCCACCACCGGGGGCAGCAGCACGATCCGCGAGGGGGTCACCCCGACGCCGATCGCCGCCTCGCGACCGTGCTCGGACACGCACACCACCACGTCCGCCGCGGCCAGGCCCGCACGCGCCGCCTCCGACACGATCGCCAGGGTCTGGGCGCTCTCGTGCAGGTACACGGCCGAGGGGACCCCCCAGGGCTCCTCCACCAGCACCGACGCCGCCAGGACGCTGTTGACCAGCACCGCCGCCGGCCGCTCACCCGGGCGGAGCCGCGGGCCGAGGCCCTGCAGCTCGGGCCCCAAGGCGCCACCAGCCTCGAGGTGGACGGCCAGGTCGCAGCCCAGATCGGGAGCGGCGGCCCGGAGCAGATCGAGGAGCACGCGCGTGCTACCCGTCCGAGTGGCGTGCGGCGCCACCACCAGCAGGCGTCCGGGACCGCTCACCGGGCGCTCCCGGGTCGGCCCGCATCTGCCACATCGGCGAGCGCCGCGGCCAGGCGCGGACCGGCGACCGAGGCGGTGGACCGGGCCCGCACCCACGAGGCCTGGGCGGCGCCCACCGCCCGGCGACGGGCGGGCTCCAGCGTCCGCTGGAGCACCTCGCTGAGGGCGCGCACATCCGGGTAGGGGGCGAGCTGCGCCTCGGGACCGAACATCTCGGCGAGGCCCCCCGCTCCCTGGAAGCCGACGACCGGCGTGCCGACCAGCGCCGACTGGATGCAGACCAGCGGGAACGCATCGAGCCGGGCCGGGTGCAGGAGGACATCGGCGGCCGCGAGGTGCGGATCGAGGTCCGCGACCGACGGCAGGATCCGGATGTGGTCGAACTCGGGCCGGAGCAGGTCCTCCCGCAGCAGCCGGGGCAGCGGGTCCCGCTCGCCGCCGATCCACGCGAACACGGCCTCGCCCCCCGATCGGCGATGGGCGATGGCCGTCTCCACGAACAGGTCGAGGCCCTTGCGGTAGGTGCCGATGCCGGCGCCGACGACGAGGAGATCGCCCTGGTCGGCGCCCAGGGCCCGCCGGGCCGCCGACCGAGCCTCGGACGGAACCGTGGGCGGATCCTCGACGAACTCGGGGATGACCTCGATGCGAGCACCCGGGAGACGGCGCTCGAGCTCCGCCAGGGTGGTGCTCGAACCGGCCCACCACCGGTCCGTCCGGTCGGCGAGGCCGACGGGGTCGTCGAGCCAGTGGAGGTCCTCGCCGATCTCCACCGCCCAGGTGACCACCGGACCGAGATCCTGGGGCACCAGCGGCAGCACCTGCCCGGCCGCCACGCTCACCAGGAGGTTGACGTCGACCGGCGGCAGCTCCGCCAGCGAGGCCGTGAGGACATCGGCGCGACGGCGGTCCGGGCCGCGCACATCCCACGGCTCCTCGTCGTCGAGGACCACGCGAACCGGGCCCAGGGAGCTCAGCGCCGCCTCCATCGGGCCGCCTCGGAACGCCAGGAAGGACAGGTCGAGGTGGGGTCGCGCCGCGCGGAGGCAGCGGGCGACGCCGAGCGCCAGCACCGGCGGGCCGGGGCGGGCGAGGGCGTGCACCAGGATGCGGACCCGCCCCGGTGCGGACCCGGCAGCGGTCACGGCGAGGACCGCGGGCCCGCCGCGAGGATGCGGTCGACCACCGCCGACACCCGGATCGAGTCGGCCGAGCGGTGCCGCCGCTCCACCTCGGCAGGATCCGTCCAGCCCTCCACCGCCCGCGCCAGGGCGGCCGCGGCGCCGTCGAGGTCCAGCAGCGGCACGCCGGTGACCCACACGGCCGGCGCTGGGACCGGATCGAACGTCACGACCGGAACCCCGACCATGGCCGGGGGCACCAGGTCGACGTAGTCGGCCGGCAACCGGAACGGCAGGGACCCCGCCTCGGCCGCCACGTGCTCGGCCACGGAACCGACCGGGACGAGGTCGAACCGGCCCGCCAGGCCGCAGCGCACCGCCTCGGCCCGCAGCCGCTCGGCTTCGTGGTGGTCGGGAGGCAGCCCGTGCCAGATGCCGCGGGCCACGATGCCGTGGCGGTCCTGGAGGTGCCACAGCGTCCGGATGAACAGGTCGGGGCCGTCGAGCCACCCGTCCTCCCCCCAGCCCGACACCACGGGCAGGTCGCTCCCGGGGGCTCCGACCCGCTCCCGGTCGGCCGCACGAGCGGCGGCCACGTCGGCCGCCAGCTGCTCGAACGCCCGCCCGACCAGCAGCTCCGGACCGAGCCGGAACCACCGCTCCGCCGGCAGGTCGGGATCGGGGCGCCCGGACCCCACCAGGACCAGCGACGGCTCGGAGTCAGGAGGCGGCTCGAGCTCACCCAGCACCGGCGGTTCGTTGTTGGAGCGGGCCACCACGGCCGGAGGGCGAGGGGCGTACGGGAGGATCCGGTCGCCGAGGCCGTCGTCGAGGAGCACCACGTCGGGGTCCAGGTCCCGCAGCCAGCCGCGCAGCCGCCGCCCCTGCAGACCTCGCCCCAGCCTCGTGAGACCGACGGTGCGCAGGGCCGCGGCCGGCAGCCACGTCCGCAGCGAGTCCACCACGACCTCGCCATCGGGCGCCCGGCGCTCCGGGCTGCGCAGGTACCAGCGGTCCACCTGGACCCCTGGTCGGAGGCGCAGCTCCTCGATGATGCGATCGAGGTCGTCGGAGCTCGGGCGACGGTCCGGGGTGGCGGTGATCACGAGGACGCTGCACCGCTTCGACATGGCGACCGAACCTACCGCAGACCCCCCGAGCCGCCGTCTCCCGCCATGACCTACGCTCGGCCGCCCAGGAGGTCGGGAGGCTCGTGCACCAGAACCAACGCCGGCCGCGGCTCCTCGCCGTGGCCCACGAGGGATCCCAGACCGGTGCGCCCATGGTGCTGGCCCTGCTGCTGCAGTGGCTCCACGACCACACCGACGTCGACATCCACACCCTGCTGGTGCACGACGGGGCGCTGCGCCCGGCGTTCGAGGCGGTCGGGACCGTGTCCACCGTGGACGACCTCCCCGGCTCGTCGATCCTCGAACTGCTCGAGCGCGGGCTGGTGCACCGAGGGAGCTCGCGGGCGTGGCGGGCGCCGGCGGCCGCCCGCTACGAGCCGGCGCTGCGGAGGCTCGGGACCTTCGACCTCGTGTACCTCAACAGCCTCACCACCCTGGAGCTGCTGCCGCACCTCCGCGGGAACCCCACGGTCATCGCCCACATGCACGAGACCGACGTCGCCATCGACTGCTGGCCCCACGCCGAGGACCTCCCCACCTGGAGCCGGGCGCCCCGACGGTGGATCGCGGTCAGCGAGGAGTCCGGGGCCGCCGTCACC
This sequence comes from uncultured Acidimicrobiales bacterium, assembly GCA_937926025.1. GTDB lineage: Bacteria > Actinomycetota > Acidimicrobiia > Acidimicrobiales > Iamiaceae > Aquihabitans. The sequence continues at coordinate 1,675 of CALANQ010000368.1, read as the reverse complement.
CGGTTGGAGGGGGTCGACCCGGAGTCCGTGGTGGTGCTGCCGCCGTTCATCGACGTCGGGCGGATCCAGGCATCCGCACCGGACCACCTCCTGCGGGCGGAGCTCCGCCGGGGCCTCGGCATCCCCCGCACCGCGCAGGTGGTGGTCGGGAGCGGCACCATCGACTGGCGCAAGGGGCCGGACCTGTTCGTCCAGCTCGCCACGGAGGTGCGCCGCCGCTCGCCCGAGGGAGCTCGACCGGTCCACTTCGTGTGGGTGGGCGGCAAGCTCGACGGGGTGGATTGGGTGCGGGTCCGGTCCGATCTGCGCCAGTCCGGCGCCGACCACGTCCACTTCACCGGCCACCAGGCCGACCCGCGCCCGTGGTTCCACCTCGCCGACGTCTTCGCGCTCACCTCGCGCGAGGACCCGTTCCCGCTGGTGTGCCTCGAGCACGCCGCCCTCGGCACCCCCGTCACCGCCTACTCCAGCAGCGGCATCGGCGCACTCCTCCGCCAGGCCGGAGCCGAGTCGGCCCGAGGGGTCATCCCCTACCTCGACGTCGGGGCCATGGCCGAGCGCATCATCGACCTGCTCGACGACCCGACCCACCGGGCTCAGGTCGGTGCCGACCTGCGGGCGCTGGTGACCGACCGCTACGACGTCGCCTCGGTCGCTCCCGCCATCGCGTCCGAGCTCGGCCTTCCGGTCGCCCGGTAGCGTCGGGACCGATGGAGCCCGACCAGGTCCGACCGCCGCTGACCTCGTTCCGGGACCGGCACCTCGACGACCAGCTGTGGGACCACGGGTTCGTCATCGTGGACCTGATGGACGCCGACGAGGTGGTCGAGCTCCGGGACCGGTGGGCCGCCGGTGGGGCCAGCACCGAGCCCTTCCGCACGACTGCGCTCCACCACCCGGCCGATCCCGGTCCGCGCGCCTGGCACGAGCACCTGCGGCAGCGGTTCCAGCCCCGGATCGACGCGCTGCTGGTGGATCACGAGATCCGGCACGGGTTCTTCATGGAGAAGGCGCCGGTGGACCCCCGGGTGGACCACGGCACCGTCCCGCTCCACCAGGACTGGACCTTCGTCGATGAGACCGGCTCGCGCGGTCTCATCATCTGGTGCCCGCTGGTGGACGTCGGGGCGGACGCGGGACCGCTCCAGGTCGTACCGGGGTCGCACCGCCTGACCGACGCACCGCGCGGTGCGGGCGGGGTCCCCTGGGCGCTCGCTCCGCTCGACGAGGTGCTGCGCTCGGCGCTCGTCACCCTGGAGGTCCCCGCTGGCCGTGCCGTGGTCTACGACGGTGCCCTGGTCCACGCCTCACCCCCCAACCATGCTGCGGTGCCCCGCCCGGTGGTCGGCCTCGGCACCACGCACCGCTCGGCCCGGCTCGTCACCTTCCACGCGGAACCGGATGGGCGGGTCCGGTGCTTCGACGTCGACGCCGACCACTTCATCGAGACCGATCTGGAGCACGCCCCCACCCGCCACCACGGCGTCGTCGAGGTCGACGCGGCGCCGCTCGCCCCCGCCGAGCTCCACCGGATCGAGCAACAGGTACGAAGTCGGACATCGCACTCGGGTCCGATCCGCCCCACGGCCTAGTCTGACGGGAAGCTGCCCACCCCACGGAGATCTCATGCGCGCCACCTTCCGGGACCCCGAGCTGCAGGCCGCCTTCGAGCGAG
>CALANQ010000367.1 GCA_937926025.1 uncultured Acidimicrobiales bacterium | reverse complement strand
ACCCGGCCCAGAACCACAGCTTCCGGGACCACTACCTGGAGGTCGACCTGGACCTGTCCGACGTGATCTTCATCGCCACGGCCAACCAGCTCGACACCATCCCCGGCCCCCTGCTGGACCGCATGGACATCATCTCGCTCGACGGGTACACGGAGGACGAGAAGGTCGCCATCGCCCGAGACCACCTGCTGGCCCGCCAGCTGGAGCGAGCCGGGATCAAGGCCGACGAGGTCACCATCACCGACGACGCCCTGCGCCGCATCGTCCGGGCCCACACCCGGGAGGCCGGCGTCCGCTCGCTCGAGCGGGCGCTCGCCAAGGTGCTCCGGAAGGTGGCCGCCAAGGTGGCGGCCCGCACCGGCGAGCCGGTCGTGGTCGACGAAGCGGAGGTGGCCGAGCTGCTCGGACGCGACCGCTTCCACGACACCGACATCGCCGACCGCACCTCGGTGCCCGGCGTGGTCACCGGCCTGGCCGTCACCGGCGCCGGCGGCGACGTCCTGTTCGTCGAGGCCACCGCGCTCCCGGCGGACAACGGCGACGCCGAGAAGTCCGACCTGCTGGTGACCGGCCAGCTGGGCGATGTCATGAAGGAGTCGGCTCGCATCGCCCTCTCCTACGTCCGGGCCAACGCCGCCGACCTCGGGGTCCCCGAGGCCGCCACCCGCCGGGCCGTGCACGTGCACTTCCCTGCGGGCGCCACGCCCAAGGACGGCCCCTCGGCCGGCATCGCCATGAGCACGGCGCTGGTCAGCCTCTTCACCGGCCGACCGGTCAAGAGCACCATCGCCATGACCGGCGAGGTCACCCTCCAAGGCCACGTGCTGCCCATCGGCGGCGTGAAGCAGAAGGTGATGGCCGCCCACCGGGTCGGGATCCGGGAGGTCATCCTCCCCATCCGCAACGAGCCCGACATCGACGACATCCCGGAGCACATCCGGGGCGAGATGGAGATCCACCTCGCCAAGACCGTCGACCAGGTCATCGGCTGGGCCCTGGAGCCCGAGCCGGCCACGGCGGAAGCCCGCACCGAAGCCGCCTGACCCGACCACTCCCCCCCCCAACCGAACTTCGTGTGGTTCCGGTGCACGCGTGCGCCGCAGCCACACGAAGTTCGGCGCGTCGGGGGTCGTCAGCGGGGCTCGGGGTAGCGGACGGGCGGGGCGGTGAGAGGACCGCGGCCCGCCCCGTCGTCGACCACGACGCCGTCACCCGCCACGATGCGGACCTCGCAGTACGCCGGCGAGGCACCGCACGTCACGGCCGGTGCCTCGTTGCCGCCGACATCCGCGCGGGCCCCCGGTTCGCGCACCACGGCCGGAAGCTCGACCTCCTCCGAGACCCGCCCGTCAGCCGCCACATCGATGGTGGTCACCTCCACCGGGCCCACGCTCGGGTAGAGCGCCGTGAGGCCCGAGCCCGGGGCATCGAAGCCGCTGACCTCGACCACGGCCCGCCCGGGGTGCAGGTCGGTCCCCTCGAGCCGCACGCGGATCCCCTCGGGCGTGGCGGCGACGAAGGTGGCCGTGACCTCGGGAAGCGGAGGGGCCCCGGCATCGGCCGCGAAGCGGAGCGGGATCCAGGGCGACGCGCTCCGCGCCTCGTCCAGGTCGGGCTGCTCGGCCAGCACCGTGCCCGCCGGAGGGGTGTCGCCATCCCCATCGTCGAGCACCGGGCCGATCTGGAGCTCGCACGTGGCCACGCGGCAGTCGTTGCGGTGCTGCAGCGCTCCTGGTTCGAACACCGACCACACCCGGAAAACGCCGGTGCCGTTGCCGTCGTCATCGAGGTCGAACCCATTGCCGATGGTGCAGTTGGCCGCGGGGTTGAAGGCCTCGTCGCTGACGGCGCACTGGCTCACGCCGTAGTGCTGGCCCGGGCGGCCGCCCGTGATGGAGACCGCCACCTCAGAGCCGTCGTCCAGCGCCTCGGGGCCGTGCACCTCGGCGGTGAGATCCGGGGCATCCACACCGTGGAGCCTGCCCAGCAGCGGGCCGTACGACGACGGGTCCACCGCCTGCGGCGGCGCCGTGCCGAGCCGTTCGGGCTCGTCGCCACCGAACCGCTGCACGGCGAGCGCCAGCGCCGCGACCACCAGGACGGCGGCCGCGACCGCCGCGAAGGCCCGGCCAGCGTGGACCCGCCGCCGCATCCGGTGGCGGCCCGAGCCGGTGGAACGGTGGAGGGCGGCCAGCGCCGCCTCCGTGTCGACGGCGTCCGTCCGTCGGTGCAGGTCCACCGCCGCGGCGCGCGCCATCGTGTCCAGGTCTGCGGTCATCGATCCTCCTCCGGGTCGAGCGAGAGCCGGGAGGCGAGGGCCGCCCGGGCCTTGTGGAGGTGCGCCTTCACGGTGCCCTCGGCGATGTCGAGCACCGCGGCGATGTCGGCCACCGACCGGTCCTCCAGGTAGTGGAGGACCACCACGGCCTGCTGGCGCTCCGGCAGCTCCCGCACCGACGCCCAGAACCGGTCCGCGGCCTCGACCTCGGCCGAGCGGTCCGCGGCGTCCGGGGCCACGCCGGTCCGCCCGAGCGCCCGCTCCTCCGCCTGCCGCTGCCGTCGCTGGGACGTGGCCAGGTTGATGGCGACGCGCCGCACCCAGCCACCGGGGTTGTCGTACCGGCCGATGCGGTCCCAGCGCAGGTGCGCGCGCAGGAACGCCTCCTGGGCCAGCTCCTCCGCCACCGCCCGGCTGCCCGACAGCGCCCACATCAGCGCCACGATCGCCCGGTGGTCAGCCCGGAAGACGTCGTCGAACGAACGGAGCCGGCCCTCCCCCACGTCGAGCGCAGCGGGCCCTGCGATGTCGGGCGTCGGTTCCGCCACCTGATCGATCTCCACACCGCCTACACGCTCGAGGCGGCGTCGAGGTTTACCCGCTACTCGGCGAGGAAGGGGCCGACGCGGTCCTTGGGGCGGCCGATGATGGCCTGGTCGCCCTTGACGAGGACCGGTCGCTGCATCAGCCGCGGGTACTGGTCGAGCAGCTCGGCCACCGCCTTCGGGTCGGTGTAGTCGCCCTCGACGAGGCCCTGGTCCTTGAAGAAGCCGTCCTTGCGCACCAGGTCCGCCGGCGGATCGACCAGCTTGTCCATCAGGTCCAGGAGCTCCTCGGCCGACAGCGGCGTCTTCAGGTACTGGACGACATCGGCATCGACGCCCGCCGCCTTCACCTCGTCGAGCGCGTGCCGCGAGGTGGAGCAGTTCGGGTTGTGGAACAGGGTCACATCAGCCATGGCCCGACCCTACCGACCCCACCTGCACGAACTTTCGATGCGAATCGTTGCTGTGCAACGACAACCGTCGAAAGTTCCCCAGGGGTGTGTGGTGGGGGTCGGGAGGGCGGCGGCGACGTCGGGTCAGCCGCCGGGGCCGGGGCTGGGGTAGTCGGGGGCCATGGCGTCGGCGGGGACCTCGTCGTACATGGCCACGGCGCCGTCGGGGTCGAACACGTTGGCCGGGGTGTGGGGCATCTCGCCGGGGAGGTAGCGGCGGCCGCCGTCGGCGGACATCATCATCCCCTTGCCGTCCTCGCCCTGCTCGTCGGGACCCTCGGCCTCTGCGTTCCACCAGATGACCTGCATGTCGTCGACGGCGTTGAAGTCCGGGGCCCGGAACAGGTCGTGGTCGCCCCACGACAGCCGGGGCCGGGTGGGCAGGCCGCCGGTGGGCGGATAGGCGAACAGGCCGTCGCGGAACGTCTCGGGCGTGAGCTTCGGGCCGGCCATGTGGATGCCGGTCATCAGGATGCGCAGCGGCTCGTTGATGACGGTGACGGTCTTCGTGGCGGCCGGGTCCTCGCCGTAGAACCACTTGTAGGTGGGCCACGACTCGCTCTGGTCCTGGGGGACGCGAGCCGGGAGGCTGGAGACGCCGAAGGCGTGGGCCCACTGCTTCTGGTCGTAGAGCCGGCCGAAGACGGTGGTGTCGGTGAGCACGGTGCCGGTGATGATCCACTCCGGGAAGTAGTTCTGGTCGGTGGCCGCCTTCGTCAGGTAGATCGGCATGATCGGGTCGCCGAGGAAGACGACCGACGTCACCTTGGCCTTCTTGAGCTCGTCGACCAGCACCCGGGCCTTTTCCGGGAGGTCGGCGATGACCAGCTGGTACGTGAGGTTGACGGCGGGGTCGTAGCCCCGTTCGCCGCCCTCCTTGGCCACCATCTCCTCGACGCCGCCGAACACCGGCGGGTCCTGCTCGAAGTGGACGACGCCGAAGTTGCGGGTCTCCGAGCGGATCTCGGGGCTGCCCGCGAACTCTGCCTTCTGGCCCTGGAGCCGCTCGATGATGAAGTCGCCCAGGTTGAGCAGGTACTGCTCCGGCGTCTGGAGGTTGCCCCACAGGTACGGCGCGTTCTCCTGCAGCGCCGAGTCCGGCAGCGAGAGCCCGCAGCCCACGCAGATGACGCCCCGGCTGGCCAGCTCCTCGGCGTAGGAGCCCTCCTGGCCGGGGCCGCCGATCGAGGCGAACGCCTTGTACTCCTCGGCCACCTTGCGGGCGTCGGCGCGGGCTGAGGTCTCGTCGGAGCCGGACCCCTTCATCCGGATGACGTTGAGCTTGCGCCCCCACATGTTGAAGGTCTGCTCGTACATCGCCAGCAGCTTGGTGGCCGTGTCCTCGGCGTCCTCGGGGCTGTCGAGCTGGGCGTTGAGGCTGGCGGCCAGGTCGTCGTCGGCGGCGACGTAGTACACGACGGTGATGGTGTCGTCGGTGACGCCCTGGCCGCTGGTGTTGCGGGTCACGTCGGGGCGGGGCGCCGCGCAGGGCGGGGCGTAGAGCGACGGGACCTTGATGCGCCCGGTGGCCGGGTCGCAGTTGTCGCCGAAGTCGTACTGGTCCAGGTCGCCCTCCTCCTTGGCGTCCTGGTAGTAGACGGGCAGCGACGCGTTGGCGGAGCCGGTCTTGCTGGTGGAGCCAGGTCCGGACGCGGTGCTCACCGAGTCCGTGCCGGTGGACGACACCCAGGCCACCAGCCCGAGGGCCAGGAGGATGACGGCGAGCGGGCCGAAGCGGGCGACGAACGAGGCGCGAGGCGGTGGCGTTGCGGTGCGTGGGGTCACGGGACCTCCGGAGGGGCGGCGGCACCCGAAGCGGGGCCGGAGCGGCTGAGGACGGCACGGTCGCCGCCCAGGTAGGACGCGACGACCTCGGGGTGGGCGAGGACGTCGTCGGGGGTGCCGATGGTGACGACGCGACCCTGGTCGAGGGCGACCAGGCGGTCCGACACGCTGGCGATGAGGCTCATGTCGTGCTCGATGACGATCAGGCTGGCGTCGAGGGCGTCGCGGATGCGCAGCAGCAGCGGGCCCAGCGCCTCCGCCTCGCGCTGGGCGATGCCCGATGACGGCTCGTCGAGGAGCACGACGCTGGGCTCGTGGGCCAGGACGCACCCGATGTCGACCACCCGGCGGGAGCCGGTGGACAGCTCGCCGATGAACTTGGACCGGAAGGCACCCAGCCCGAGGAGATCGATCAGCTCGTCGACCCGGTGGCGGGCCGCGGTCTCGCTGTCGACGAAGGGGGGCAGCCGCAGCGCGGCGTTGAACGGGTCGCGCACGTCGAGCCACCGCTCGAGGGCGACCATCAGGGTCTCCTCGACGGTGAGCGACGGGAACAGGCGGGAGTCCTGGAAGCTGCGCCCGAGGCCGAGGGCGGCCCGGCGGTTGGGGCGGGCGTTGGTGAGGTCGATGCCGTCGAGGACGACGTGGCCGGTGTCGGGCCGGGTGAACCCGCTGATCAGGTCCAGCAGGGTGGTCTTGCCCGCGCCGTTGGGGCCGATGAGGCCGACCACCTCCCGGGGCGCCACCGCGAACGACACCTCGTCGACGGCCCGGATGCCGCCGAACGCCACCGACACCTGGTCGACCCGCAGGCTCGGCGGGGCGTCGGCATCGGCATCGGCAGCGGCATCGGCAGCGGCAGCGGCAGCGGCCCCGACCTCAGGCTGGACGTGGTGCCCGTTCGCCGAGGCGACGACCGGCCCGCTGCCGTTCGGCTCCCCGCCGGCGAGCCCCGAGGCCGCACCGGAGAAGAACACCGAGCGCAGGACGTCGGGCCGGTCGAGCAGCTCGGCCGTCGGACCGTGGAAGCGGATCTCGCCCTTCTCCATGAAGTAGGCGGTATCGGCCACGGTGAGGGCCACGTTGACGGACTGCTCGACCAGGATGATGGTGGTCCCCCGGTCCCGGAGGCTGCGGACCACGCCCAGCAGCTGCTCCACCACCACCGGGGCCAGGCCCAGCGACAGCTCGTCGATCATCAGCAGCTTCGGCTCCGAGAGGAACGCCATGGCCAGCGCCAGCATCTGCTGCTGGCCGCCGGACAGGTCGGCCGCGGCGTCGTCGGCCCGGGACCGCAGCACCGGGAACAGGTCCAGCGCCTCCTCCACCCGGGCCGCCCGGAGCGCCGGGTCGCGTCGGAGCATCCACCCGGCCGCCCGGAGATTCTCGGCCACCGTCAGCGACGGGAACACGCCCTGACCGCCGGGGACCTGGGCGATGCCCAGCGGGGCGATCTCCTCGGGCGGGGCGTGGGTGATGTCCCGGCCGTCGAACACGATGGCGCCGCGGTCTGCCTGGGCGACGCCGGAGATGGCCTTGAGCAGGGTGGACTTGCCGGCGCCGTTGGTGCCGAGCAGGGCGATGATCTCCCCTTCGGCCACATCGATGTCGACGCCGAACAGCACCCGCACGTCGCCGTAGGCCACCTGGGCGTTGCGCACGGTGAGCAGCGGCAGCTTGCCCGCCGCCCGGTCCTGCAGCATCTGGGCGCGGGTGGCCGCACCCGTCCACACCTGGGCGATGTCGTCGTCGATGACCTTGCCGACCGAGGCGATGACCAGCCCGCCGATCAGGAAGATCGGGACCATGACCGCCATCCCCCAGCGGAACCCGTAGTTCTCGCCGATCCAGCCGATGAGCGGCAGCGCCAGCAGGCCGGGCAGCACCCACAGGGCACCGATGGAGAAGCCCATGGAGCGGGCCCGCGGCGGGATGGCGAGCGACAGCGACGACAGCACCCCCGGCCCGACCACCACCAGCGCCGAGGAGATGACGCAGTTGGCGATGACGGCGACGATCACGTTGGGGGCCAGCGCGAACGCCAGGGCGAAGATGCAGGCGATGCCGGCGGCCACCGCCAGCACGTCGAAGATCTTCGAGGCGCCCCGGGTGAGCGCCCGGCTGGTGAGCCGGGCGCCGATGACCACGCCCACCAGCTCGACCAGCTGCACCGGGATGAGCGCCCAGGCCCGCTCCCACGCGTCGAGGCCGAAGACCTCCTCGTACATGAGCGACGCCAGCGAGATGAACCCGATGATCGACGCCGCCAGGAACGGCAGCGCCAGGAAGATGCGGCGCAGGCTGCGGATGGTCCACACCATGCGCAGCGCCTCGGCGAACGAGGGCGGGGGCTCGTCGGCCTCAGTGTCGGTGCCGAGGTCCGCGGCCTCCCGCTCGAAGTGGCCGCGGCCCGGATCGCGGAGCTTCAGCCCGAGGACCACCAGGATGATGGTGGGGAACGCGAACACGATGAACGGCGCCCGCCAGGTGAACAGCGTCGCCAGCCCGGCCCCGAGGAGGAACCCGAGGATCTGGCCGATGCTGTTGGCCGCCCGGTGGACCGAGTACACCCGGGGTCGCGACCGGATCGGGTAGTAGTCCGCCAGGAGGCTGTTGTGCGTGGGGAACACCACGCCCTGGCCGATGGCGGCACCGGAGCGGGCGACGATGAGCACCCAGACGGTGAACGCCAGGCCGGTGGCCAGGGAGAAGAACGCCCAGACGACGGCGCCGAGCAGGGCGATGGCCACCCGGTTGCGGCGGTCGGCGAGGTGGGCGATGGGCACCGTGAGCAGCAGCGCCACCGCGCTGGCCAGGGCCACCACGCTCAAGATGGCGCCGTTGGTGAGGCCGAGCGAGTCCCGGATGTCGGGCAGCAGCACGTAGTACGCCGCCCGGTCCAGCTCGTCGGTCATGTTGAGGCCGAAGAGGATGAGCAGCGGGTACCAGCCCGCGGCACCGAGCCACGAGGGGCGCCACCGGGAGCCGGCGGCCTCCTCGGGCGCGGCCTCGGGCGGCGGGGCGTCGGGGACGGCGGTGGCGGTCACGGCGCCGACCCCACCGGCTCGTCGACCACCGACCCGTCGAGGCCCCCGGGCCACCTTGATGGCCTCGGGGGCATCGTCGCCCGCCGTGTCCGCCAGGAGGCTGGCGACCACGATGCCGCGCCGCCGGGCGTAGCGCCGCAGGACGGCGTCGCGGCCCCGGTACAGCAGGTTTGCCAGGCCGCCCGGCACGATCATGAGGACCAGCAGCACGCCCACCGCGGACGGCAGCAGGTTCCACGGTGCCGGGAGGAACCACTTGCCGCCGTTCAGGTAGAGCGCCCCGAGGATGGCCCCGGCCAGCGACCCGAGGCCGCCGACCACGGCCGCCGTGAAAATGCCGAGGCTCTCGGCGGCCACGAACGGCCCCTCGTCGTAACCCCGGTTCACGTGCACCAGCAGGCAGCCCGCCACCGCCGCGAGGAACCCGGAGAGGGCGAAGGCGGTGAGCTTCGCCCGGACGACCCCGATGGAGTACGCCGCCGCCCCGCGCTCGTTGTCCCGCACGGCGATGAGGGCCCGTCCGGTCCGGCTGCGGCGGATGCCGAGCACGGCCAGGAACGCCAGCGTCACCACCACGAGGACGAACTCGTACATCGCCGCCTCGGACGACAGGTCGATGTGGCGGAACAGCGGCCGGGCCAGGACCTGGTCCCGCGGGATCCACGACTGCTCCTTGCGGTTCAGCAGGAAGTTGCTGCACGCCAGGGAGAAGGCGAGCGTGGTCACCGCCAGGTACAGGCCGGGCTGGCGCAGCGCCGGGAGGCCGACGATGACCGCCACCACGGCGCCGGCGGCACCGGCGGCGAGCAGGGCGACGATGACGTCGACCTGCCAGGTGACGGTGGCCACCGCGCCCACCGCCGCTCCCACGGCGACGAACGCCATCTGGCCCAGCGACACCTGGCCGGCCCAACCGGTGAGCACCACGACCGAGAGCGCGATCAGCGCGTAGGCCGCCACGGTGGACGCCTTGTACTCCTGGCTGGGCTGGAGCACCAGCGGCAGGGCGGCGGCCGCTGCGAACAGCCCGATCGGGATCAGCACCCGCGACCAGCGGATGGCCGGCAGCCGGCGCAGCTCGGCGGGGACGGGCCGGACCTCGTCGGCGGCGTGGAGGGTGACGGCGTCGACGTCCTGGCGGCGCGTCGACACCCGGCGCAGCGCCAGCACCACGAGCAGCACGACGGCGAGGACCAGGTAGATGCGGGCGACCTCGTTCGGGTAGGTGGCCGAGACGCCCTTCTCCAGGATCCGCAGCGCCACCGCGGTGACCGCCACCGCCACCAGGTTGTCGAAGCGGCCGATGATGAGCGCCGACAGGGCGAACACCAGGGCGCTGGCGCTCAGCGAACCGGCCCCGCTGTAGCCCAGCATCGACACCTGGAGGAACAGGCCGGTGAACGACAGCGCCGCCGCCAGGCCCCACACGAAGGTCTGGAGGCGCCGGACCGGGATGCCGAGGAGGGCCGCCCGGTCGGTGCGGTCCGCGCTGGCCCGCAGGGCGACGCCGATGTCGGTGCGGCGCAGGAACAGCACCAGGGCGAGGAGGATCAGCGGGGCGACGATCACCGCAAGGATGTCGGCGCCGCGGAAGATCTGGCTGCCGAGCTCCACCTTGGCCTGGAACGGCTGCGGGAGGCTCAGGCTGGTCAGCAGCTTGCGCTCGTTGTCGTGGCCCCACAGCCGGGGCAGCAGCAGCGCGCCCACCAGCAGCAGCTGGGACAGGCCGATGGTGGCCACCGTGAGGAGCAGGCGGGGGGCGTTGAAGAAGCGCCGGATGATGGCCAGCTCCACCACCACCCCGAGCAGGACGGCGGCGGCCAGGCCCACGAACAGGCCCACCAGGTACGGCACGCCGGAGGCGATGATGAGCCCGACGGCCAGGGTGACGGGCACGGCACCGAGATCCGCCTGGGCGAAGTTCAGGATCCGGCTCGACCGGTAGATCAGGGCCAGGCCGAGGGCGATGAGGGCGGTGAGCATGCCGACGACCACGCCGAGCATCCAGGTGCCGATGCCGATCGGGAAGGCGATCAGCTGGAGG
>CALANQ010000366.1 GCA_937926025.1 uncultured Acidimicrobiales bacterium | reverse complement strand
ACCCGGATGCCGGGCGTGAGCTCCGTGCCCCGCACGAACACCTGCTCCACGTCGGGGTCGTAGAAGGCCAGGGTGCCGGAGTCGTTCAGCGTGTCGTTGGCCTTCGCCAGGTCGATGTCGCCGCTGACGAACCCGAGCGCCCGGAGCTGGGCGACCTGGTCCGCGTAGTACTGCTGGGTGTCGGCCGAGTCGCCCCCGCCGCCCTCGGTGGCCCGGGCCTTGTACTCCTCGGGCGTGAGGAAGTTGACCTGGACGGGATGGTCGAACTCGAGCTCGCGGTTCTGGCTGACCCACTCGGCGATGGGTGCGGTCTTGTCGTCCCACGCCGACGGGTAGCTCCGCCCGCCCTTGATGAACACGTACGCAGCCCCGGCGATGAGGGCGAGGACGATGACGCCCGACACGGCCAGCAGCCAGGCCGGTGCCCGATCGGGGCGGCCGGGACCGGCGGGGAGGCCCGGGAACGGGTCGGAGCGGGGCCCGCCCGGCGCCGCCATGCCGCCGGCTGGGATGTTGGGGCCGCCGAGCTGCTCGGGCGCACCCGACGGGTTGGCCCAGGGGTTCGTCTGGTGCGCCGCACCGTGGACCACCCCGCCTGCGCCGGGCAGCGGCGGCAGCGGCGTGTTGCCCGGAGGCGACACCGGCGGCCCACCGTTCCAGGGACCGGGTTCACGAGGCGGAGGCGGCCAGGGGACCTCCTCACCCTCACCGGCCACGGTTCACCTCCGACCCTCGACGCATCCCTTCCTGGTCGGCAGGTGGGCAGGCGCGGTTGAGGACCGCAGCGAACAGCCCCACCGGGGCGACGACGGAGGGGGTCCCGCGCGGCACGGCCGCCAACCTAGGCGGTGACCGCGAAAGACCGGCGGAAGGCGACCTGTGCGTTGGCTGAGACCCTTGGGGCCGAGATGGGGCCTGCTGCTACCGTGCCGAGGTCCCCGGAACGGGACAGGCCCCCATCGTCCAGCGGCCTAGGACGCCTGCCTTTCACGCAGGTAACACGGGTTCGAATCCCGTTGGGGGTGCTGCGCCTCCCACCCCTGGTGGGAGGCGTTGCGGGCGATACCCCAACGGTGCTCATTCGAACCACGCTGCGCGGTGGCGGCCTCGAAGGCGGAGCCCTGGGGCTACCGCACGATGGCCTTGGTCTCGAGGTACTCCTCGAGACCGGCGGTGCCCCAGATGCGGCCGTTGCCCGACTGCTTGTAGCCACCGAAGGGGGCCTGGAGGTCGGGGTAGGCGTCGTTGATGATGACCTGCCCCGCCCGCAGCCGGCCAGCGGCGTAGGCAATGGTGCCCGGATCCGTACCCGCGATGTAGGCGGCGAGGCCGTAGGGGCTGTCGTTCGCGATGGCGATCGCATCATCGAGCGTGTCGTAGCGGATGAGGCACATGATGGGCCCGAAGATCTCCTCCCGAGCGATGGTCATCTCGTTGGTGACCTCGCTGAACACCGTGGGGCGGGCGAACCACCCTCGGTCGAGGCCGTCTGGCCGGCCGGGGCCGCCTGCGGCGAGGGTGGCGCCTTCGGCGAGGCCGATCTCGATGTAGCGCTGGACGGTGTGCCACTGAGCTTCGTTGGCCACCGAGCCCAGGTCGACCGAGGTGGTGGGATCTCCGATGGTCAGCTGGCCGACCGCGGCTCGGACGTGTGCGGTGAACTCCTCGTAGTGCGCTGCGGGAACGAGCGTGCGGGTTGGAGCGGCGCAGGTCTGGCCTGAGTTGCTCATCACCCGCGAGACGGCGTCCTGGGCAGCGTGGGCGAGTTCCGCGTCGGGGAGGACGATGTGCGCGGACTTGCCACCGAGCTCGAGACTGACCCGCTTGACGGTCTCGGCGGCGGCCTTCTGGACCTGGATGCCCACTCCGGTTGAGCCGGTGAAGGCGATCATGTCGACATCGGGGTGGCGGCTGAGCGCGGTCCCGACGCTGGAGCCGCGACCGTTAACGAGGTTGAACACACCGGCGGGGACGCCGGCCTCGTCGAGGATCTCGGCAAGGACCCGGCCGGCATAGGGGGTGCCGGGCTTCAAGATGACGGTGGAGCCTGCGGCGAGCGCGGGGGCGACCTTCTCGGCGGATTGCAGGCCGGGGTAGTTCCATGGCGGGATGAGCCCGCAGACCCCGATGGGCTCCTTGACGACCTGCGTCGTGCCGACGCTCCCGGTGAAGGCGTACGTCTCGATCAGGTCCGCGTAGTAGGTGAACTGGCTGATGCCGGCGCCGACGGTCAGCCGTGCGAAGTCGATGGGCATGCCCATGTCTGACGTGATAGCGGCGGCCGCTCGCTCGGCGGCGGTCGTCTGCGACCAGCTTGCAAAGGCGGTGCGGGCGGCGGCGACGGCGAGATCGACGTCCTCGGCGGTGCCGAGTCCAAGGGTGCCGGTGGTGTCACCGGTGGCGGGGTTCGTGATGGGTTGGTGAGTCGCGGCCGGCGCGGTCCAGCTGCCGTTGATGTAGTGGCGGTCGATGGTTGGCATGGCTCGTTCCTTGGGTCGCGGGTGGTGCGTCAGGCTGCTGCGGGCTGGTTCGGCACGCCGGTGGCGCGGCGCATGAACCAGTCGAAGCGGCGGTCCGACACGAGCCGGCGGATGGCGATCATCGGCTTGGCGCCGAAGCCGACCGCGTAGCGGGGCTTGGGCCGCTTGGCGGAGACGGCCTTGGCGACGGCGTTGGCGATGACCTCCGGTGGGGACTGGCGCTTGCGGCTCGCGTCGCTCGTCATGGACTCGACCACGGCGGCCGCCTGGTTGGCGTAGGCACCCGTGCCGGAGGTGGCGCTCAGCTTGTCAGCGGCGATGCCGGCCCACTCGGTGCGGATGCCGCCCGGCTCGATCACCACCACGTCGATGCCGTACGGCTCCACCTCGAGGCGCAGGCAATCGCTGATCGCCTCCAGAGCGAACTTGGTGCCGTGGTACCAGGCACCCAGTGGGGTGTAGATCTTGCCGCCCATCGAACTGATGTTGACGATGGTCCCGGACCGTTGGGCCCGCAGGTGCGGGAGGACGAGCTGGATCAAGCGGACGGCGCCGAACACGTTCACGTCGAACTGAGCCCTCGCCTCGGCGAGGGGCACGTCCTCGATGGCACCGTAGGAGCCGTAGCCAGCATTGTTGACCAAGACGTCGATGCGACCGGTCTCGGCGAGGATCCGGTCGATCGCCGCCTGCATCGAAGCGTCGTCGGTGACATCCATCGCCAGAACCCGGATGCCATCGTCGGCGAGACCGCTCATCCGGTCGACGCGGCGCGCCGCCCCGTAGACGGTGTAGCCCATCCCGGCGAGCTTGCGGGCCGTCGACTCGCCGATACCTGACGACGCTCCCGTTACGAGTGCAACCTTGGTGCTCATCGTGTGTGTCCTCTCTGGAGTGCTGCTTCGAGCGTCACCGTACGGATCACTGGCACTCGGGTCACTAGCGCATCACGCCGTTTCACCTGTCGATCACGCCACCCTTGATTGGCGTGATCGACGAGCAGGTTGGCGCTGTGTGCATCCACCCCGGGGAGGCTGGGGACGTAGCGTCGTATGCATGACCGCCTCCCGCTTCACCGTGGACCCGACAACGCGGCTGTTGCTGCGGGACC
>CALANQ010000365.1 GCA_937926025.1 uncultured Acidimicrobiales bacterium | reverse complement strand
GGGGCTGGCCGGCAGCCCGCCGAGCATGCCCATGCCACCGCCGGCGCCGCCGCCACCGGGTCCGCCCACGCCGACGCCGAGCGAGGGGGCGTCGCGCTTGCCCACCGCCGCCAGGGCCACATCGGCCGCCGCCCCCTCGTCGCCGGTGCGGACCCACAGTGCCGCGGTGACGCCGTCGACGGTGATGTCTTCGGCGGGGGCCTCGGCCAGGTCGTCGCTGTCGTCGACCAGTTCGTCGCCGGGACCCGTCAGGAGCATCCGGTACAGCGCGCAGCGCGCCTCGAGCTCCTCGTGCGTGCCGACGTCGACCACGCGCCCGGCGTCGAGCACGGCGATCCGGTCGGCCAGCAGCAGGGTGGAGCGGCGGTGGGCGACCAGGAGGGTGGTGCGCCCGGCCAGCACCTGGTGCAGCGTCTGGTGGATCTCGGCCTCGACCCGGCTGTCGACCGCCGACGTGGCGTCGTCGAGGAGGAGGATCTTCGGGTCGGCCAGCACGGCCCGGGCCAGCGCGACGCGCTGGCGCTGCCCGCCGGAGAGCGTCAGGCCCCGCTCGCCGACGAGGGTGTCGTACCCGTCGGCCAGCGCGGTGATGAACTCGTGCGCCCCCGCCACCCGGGCCGCCGCCTCGACGGCCTCGGGCGTGGCGTCCGGTCGGCCGTACGCGATGTTGGCGGCCACCGAGTCCGAGAACAGGAACGTGTCCTCGAAGACCAGCCCGATCTGCTGGCGGAGCGAGGCGAGGTCGACGGTGGCGATGTCAGTGCCGTCGACCCGGATCGAGCCCCCGGCCAGGTCGTAGAACCGCGGCACCAGCAGGGCCACGGTGGACTTGCCCGAGCCCGACGTGCCCACCAGCGCCATGGTCTCGCCCGGTTCGACCACCAGGTCCAGGTCGCACAGGACCGGCTCGTCCCGGGTGTACCCGAAGCGCACGTCGCGCAGCTCCAGGCGGCCCGCCGTGACCTCCAGCGGTGGGGCGTCCGGGGCCGAGGTGACCGTGGCGGTGGCGTCGAGCAGGTCGAACACCCGCTCCACGCCGGCACGCGCCGCCTGTCCGATGGTGACCAGCCCGGCCAGCATCCGGGCCGGGGCCTGGAGCTGGCTGACGTAGCTGGAGAACGCCAGGAACGTGCCCAGGCTGATGCGACCCTCGATGGCCAGCCAGCCGCCCAGCGCCAGCACCGCCACCTGGGCCAGCGCCGGCAGCGTCTGGAGCATCGGCTGGAACCGGGCCTGGAGCCGGATGGCCCGGACCCGGCTGGCGTAGAGCCGCTCGGCCTGCTCCGCCAGGCGGGCGACCTCCCGCTCCTCCTGGCCGAAGCCCTTCACGACGCGCACGCCGCTCACGGTCTCGTCCACCACCCCGGCCACCGCGCCCGCCTGCTGCTGGGCATCCCACGATGCCGGGAACACCGAGCGCCGCAGCCGCATGGACACGGCGATCATCAGCGGGGTGATGACCAGGGCGACCACGGTGAGCAGCGGGCTCAGCCAGATCATGGCGGCCAGGGCCACGGCCAGGAACAAGATGTTCGACAGCACCATCGGCAGGAACGCCAGGAGCCCCTGCACCAGGCCGATGTCCGAGATGGCCCGGCTCACCAGCTGCCCGGTGGACATCTCGTCGTGGCGGGCGACGTCGAGGCGCTGGAGGTGGTCGTAGACCTGGGTGCGCAGGTCGTTCTGCACGTCGAGGCTGCCCCGCCCGGCCCAGAACCGGCGCACGAACGCCAGGGCGAAGCGGGAGGCG
>CALANQ010000364.1 GCA_937926025.1 uncultured Acidimicrobiales bacterium | reverse complement strand
CGTCGATGCTGATCACCCAGCCGGCCGGGTCCGCCGCGGCACCGCACGCCCGCAGGTCCCCGCCGAGGTTGACCAGGATCCCGTCGGCCTGGTCGGCCAGCTCGGTGGCCACCAGGTCCGCCGCCACCCCCTTGCCGATGCCGCCCGGGTCGAACACGGTGCCCTCCGGGATGCTGGCCATCCCGGCGTCGTGGTCGATCTCGATCCCCGGCCAGGCACCGTCCACCACCGGCGCGGGCAGCACGGCGACGGCTCGGGCCGGCACGTCGGCGAAGGTGCGGTCGTAGCCGTGGGCCACCAGCGCGGCGCCCACCGTGGGATCGAAACGGCCATCGGTGGCGGCTGCGGCCGCCTTGGCCCGCTCCAGCAGCAGCGCCGTCTCCCAGGCCACCGGCACCCACCGCCCGGACTCCCGGTTCAGCTCGCTGATGTCGCTGCCGGGCCGGAACCGGCTCCAGCGAGCCTCCAGGTTGGCCAGCCGCTCCCGTGCCTGGTGGGCGACGGCGGGCGCGGCGCCGACGGTCCGGATGTGCGCGCGGGTGCCCATGGCGCCGAAGCGGTGGTCCTCCACAGTGGCCATGCCGGTCAGCTGGCGCCCGTGGTCGACGCGGGCGGCGCGGTGGTCGGAGGGGCCGTGACCGGGGGGGCCGTCACCGGAGGGGCTGGTGCGGCGGTCACGGGCGCCTGCGTCACCCGGGGTGCGGTGACGGGCGGCGCAGGGGGCGCCGTGGCGGGCGGCGCGGTTGGTGCCGGGGCTTCGGCCACCGGAGCGGGAGCCGGGCTCGGGGTCGACGGGGTCGACGGGATCGACGGCGGGATCGTGGTGAGGGGTGCGGTGGTGGCCGGGGCCAGGGCGGTGGTCGAGGGGGTCGACGTGGGTGGCAGCGGGACGGCGGCCGGCGGGGTGGGGGCCGCCGCGCCGGCGGTGGCGGGATCGGATTCGGCCAGCACACCGATCAGCCCGACGGTGGTCCCCGCCGCGAGGCCGGTCACCAGGATCCGGCTGGCGATGGCGGCGTGGGCTCGACGCCGGGGAGCGGCGGCGGAACGGCTCCCCGGCGTCGAGTTCGGGAGGGCGGGCGGGTCGCTCTCAGTCATCGTCCTCGCCGCCGGACTCCGTGCCCTCGTGCTCCTCGTGCTCGTGCTCCTCGTGCTCCTCGGCCTCCTCGCCGCCACCCCCGCCGCCTCCGGGCGTGGTGGTGGCGACCGGGCTGCCACCGGTGCTGGTGGCGGGCGGAGCGGTCGTCGGCGCCGGCGCGGGGGCCTGCGCCACCGGGGCCGACCCTCCCCCGCTGGCGGCGGGGGCGTCGGCCGCGCCCGAGGAGATCGGGCTGGGCGGCGCGGCCGCGGGAGGGGTCGCTTCGGGGGCGGTGGCGGGGGGCGCGGTCGGCAGGCTGGCGGCGGTCGTGGTCGTGCGCTCAGCGACGGCCGTGGTGGCGGGGGCGGCCGGTGCGGTCGGTGCGGCCGGGACCGGGCGGATGGTGCCCACGCCGTCGGCCTCGCGGGCGCCGAGGATGGCGGCGTTGGCGGTCAGGCCCGCTGCTCCCAGCAGGAAGGTGACGGAGGCGGCGGTGGCGGCGGTGACGGCCTTGCGACGTTCCATGGGCCGGACGGTACGGAGGGGCCGCTCAGCGGATCCCCAGGCGGAGGTAAGCGCCCGGTTAAGCCTCGGCGGGTGGTGCGAACCGGGTGACCACGCGCAGCCCGGTGCCGTCGGGCGCCGCTTCCAGGCTGAGGCTGCCGCCGCCGGCCAGGACCAGCTGGTCCACGATGGCCAGGCCCAGGCCGGAGCCGGTGCTGGTGGCTCCGGGCGGCCGCCAGAACCGGGCGGTGGCCTGGGAGCGCTCTTCCGCGGTCATCCCGGGACCCTGGTCGGTCACGGTGAGGACCCCGCCGGACTCGGTCGGCGCGACCTCGATGCTGATGGTGGAGCCGGCGGGAGCGACGTCGAGCGCGTTGGACAGCACGTTGTCCAGCACCTGCTCCACGCCGCCGTCCACGGCCCGCACCCGCAGGCTCGGCGGGG
>CALANQ010000363.1 GCA_937926025.1 uncultured Acidimicrobiales bacterium | reverse complement strand
GGGGCCGTCGCCCGCCCCCGAGCCCCCACACCCGGAGGCGGGCCGCCACGGGCCCGGGGACCTCCCGGCCGTTGACCTGACGGCCGCCGAGCTGGATCGACTGGTCGATCGCCTTCGGGGTCGGCCGTGACCGCAGCCGCCAAGGTGCAGGACATCTACCCGCTGACGCCCATGCAGCGCGGGATGCTGTTCCACTCGATCAGTGACCCGACGGTCTACGTGCAGCAGTTCACGGCGCGGCTCCGCGACCTCGATGTCGATCGCTTCGAGGCAGCGTGGCGGACCGTCATCCAGCTCCACCCCATCCTCCGGACCGCGTTCCTCTGGGAGGAAGCAGATCGGCCGCTCCAGGCGGTCCTCGACCGCGTCGAGGTCGTCGTGACCCGAGACTCGGGAGACCCGGCGGACGGCATGGCCGAAGACCTCGGCGAGTTCGCCCTCCACCGCGCCCCGCTCCTGCGCCTGCGCCTCACCGACATCGGCGACGGCGACCACCACCTGACCTGGACACACCACCACCTCCTGCTCGACGGGTGGTCGGTGCGCCGGGTGCTCGATGACGTGGGCCGCGCCTACGGGGGGCAGCCGCTGTCGGCACCCCGCCCGTTCCGGGACTTCGTCGACTGGCTCGAGGCGCGCGACACCGAGCGGGAGGACGCCTTCTGGGCCACCGAGCTGGCCGGTGCGCGGCCCACCCCGCTCCCGTTGGAACGGCGAGTCGCGGGTGGCGAGCCCGCCACGATGCGCACGTCGCTCCCCGCCGACCTCACGCGCCGGATGGCGGCCACGGCGCGCCACCGGCGCATCACGGTCGCCACCTTGGTGCAGTGCGCGTGGGGACTGGTGCTGGCCCAGACGACCGGTCGAGATGACGTGCTGTTCGGCGTGGCGGTGACCGGCCGACCCCCCGAGCTCGCAGGGGTGGAACGGATGGTCGGCCTGTTCGTCAACACCCTGCCGGTCCGGATGGGCATCGATCCCACCGCGCCGACCGGGGCCTGGCTCGCGGACCAGCACCGACGCCTAGCCCGCCTGCGCGACGTCGAGCACAGCGATCTGCTGCGGCTGCGGCGCACCGCCGGACTGCCAAAGCTCGACACGTTAGTGCTGCTCCCGAACGCATCCAGCCGTGACCTGCCCGACGACGACGGCAAGCCCGCACCGCTCGTCTGGCGCGACGCGGGCTTCGTCCACGAACGCACCAACGTGCCGTTGACCTACGGTCTCGCGGACGGGGGTCGGGTCACCATCCACCACGACGGCGCGCTCGTCGATGCGGCCGCGGCAGCAGGGATCGCCGCGCTGATGCACGGCGCCATCGAGGCGCTGTGCGACCCGGCCGACCGGCCGCTCGCCGCTCGGCCGCTCGCCGGCACCCAGCCGGCGCACCCGGCGCACCCGGTGCTCGCGGCAGAGGCCCTGGCGCCTGACGACCTCGCAGGCGCGTGCCTGCACGAGCTGTTCGAACGGTGCTGCGACCTCGACCCGACGGCGACGGCCATCGAGTCCGAGCAGGCCACGCTCACCTACGGGGAGCTCGATCGCCGGGCCAACCGACTCGCCCACGAGCTCATCGGCCTCGGCGTCGAGCCGGGCGTCCTCGTCGGGGTCGAGCTGGTGCGCTCGGCGGAGCTCGCCATCGCCCTGCTCGCCATCTGCAAGGCCGGCGGCGGGTACGTCCCGCTGGACCCCCGGCTCCCCGAAGCCCGGCGTCGCCTGATCGCGGCCGACGCAGACCTCGCCCTGGTCCTCACCGACGTGCGCGGCGAGGACGGCCCGGATCACCGTCCGGGCCCGCGGGCGACGGCGGACGATGTCGCGTACGTGCTCTACACCTCGGGTTCCACCGGGACGCCCAAGGGCGTCGTCGCCCCACACCGCGGGCTCGTGAACCTGGTGCGCAGCGAGCACCGGGCGCAACGGGTCGCCTGGTCGACGTCCATCGGCTTCGACGTCTCGCTGCAGGAGGCGTTCGCCGCGCTCGGCACCGGTGGCTGCCTCGTGGTGTTCTCCACCGACGAGCAACGAGACCTGGGCGCGCTGCCGGAGCTGCTCTCGGCCCGCCGAGTCGACGCGCTCCACGCCACGCCGAGCGTCTTGCACGCGCTCGAAGGGGCCCACCGGCTCGAGCGCATCGTGTCGGCCGGCGAGCAGCTCAACTCCACCGCCGCCTTGCGGCGCTTCGTCGCCCGGGCCGAGTTGGCCAACCACTACGGCCCGACCGAGACGCACGTCGTGCTCACGACGACGGCCGGCCCCGAGGACGGGCCGGTCCCGATCGGCCGTCCGATTCCGGGCCATCGCGCCTACGTGCTCGACCGGTTCCTGGAGCCCGTTCCTCCGGGGACGGTCGGCGAGCTGTACGTCGCCGGGCCGGGCGTGGCACTCGGCTACCTCGGCCGCCCGGGCCTCACCGCCGAGCGCTTCGTACCCGAACCGAGCGGGGCTGGCCGGGCCTACCGCACCGGCGACCTGGTCCGGCAGCGGCCCGACGGGACGCTGGCGTTCGAAGGGCGCGCCGACCGCCAGCTCAAGGTCCGCGGACACCGAGTCGAGCCGGGGGAGATCGAGGCCGTGCTCGGCGACGCGGTGGTGAAGGTCCACGACGGACGGCTGGTGGCGTACGTCCGCCAGCCCGTCGACGTCTCCTGGCTGCGCACGGTGCTTCCCAGCGCCATGGTGCCGTCCGTGTTCGTCGACGTCGACGACTGGCCTCGGACCGTGAACGGCAAGGTCGACGTCGACGCGCTGAAGGCGCCGGACGACGTGCGTCGTCCGTATGCGGCGCCCACCACCGATCTCGGCCGCCTGCTCGCAGCGATCTGGGAGGAGGTCCTCGGCATCGAGCTGCCCGGGCTGGACGACGACTTCTTCGACCTGGGCGGCGACTCCATCACGGCGATGGTCGCGATCGCCCGGGCCAAGCGCGCCACCCAGCGCTCCATGGCGGTCGGTGCCTGGCTCCAGGAACCGACGTTGCGGCGGCTCGAAGCAAGCCTCGGCCGGGCCCGGTCGACGCTGGTCGAGGGTCCGTCCAGTCGGGCGCCGCTCGTCCTCGTCCATCCGGGAAGCGGGTCGGTGCTGCCGTACGCACCGTTCGCTGCCCCCTTCGCGGGAGACCGGACGGTCCTGGCCCTCGAGTCGTTCGGCGGCGTTGATGCGACGACGGTCGAAGCGCTCGCCGACCAGTACCTGCCCGAGCTCCCCGACGGCCGGATGCACCTCGGCGGCTGGTCGTTCGGCGGTCTGGTCGCCTTGGAGCTGGCGCACCGTGCCGGTCCGGACCGGGTGGACAGCGTCGTGCTCCTCGACACGTGGCATCCCGAGGAGCTCCGACGTCTCGGCCTCGACCATGCCAGCACCAGCACCAGCCCGCTCGAGGTGCATCGGGCGGCCATGGTCCGCCACCGGCCACGACCGCTGCCCCCGGGGGTGCGGGTGGTCCTCGTGCGAGCGGCCGATGACCGCCGGCGGGCCATCGCTGACCCGCGCCTCGGGTGGGGTCCGGCCGTGGAACTTGTGGACGCGCCTGGTGCCCACGACGACCTGCTCGGGGCACAGCACGCCCCTGCGGTGGCCGACGAGGTTCGCCGCGCGCTGGCGGAGGTGCCCTCATGAGGGTGGTGGACCTCTACCCGCTGACGCCGCTGCAGCAGGGCATCTTGTTCCACAGCATCGATGGCGCCTCTTACGTCGAGCAGGTCAGTGCCCGGCTCGACGGCGTCGACGTCGATCGGATGCGCGCCGCGTGGCAGGCCGTCGCTGCGACCCACCCCGTCCTCCGCACGGCGTTCTCGTGGCGCAGCCACGACGAGCCCATGCAGGCGGTGGTGGACGAAGTCGAGGTTCCCTTCAAGGTCGTCGCGACCACCGAGGTCGACCGGTTCTTGCGGGCGGACCGGCGACGAGGCCTCGACCTCGACCGCGCGCCGGTGATGCGCGTGACCCTCCTCGACCTCGGTGACGGTGCCCACCACCTGGTCTGGACGTACCACCACCTGTTGCTCGACGGGTGGTCGACCACGACCGTTCTCGAGGACCTGCGCCGTGCCTACGGCGGTCGCCAGCTCATCGCCCGGCCGGCCTTCTCGACGTACGTCCGGTGGTGCCGCGACCAGCCGTTCGACCGGGATCACTGGACCGCCGAGCTCGGCGACGTCGAGGCCGCCACGCCGCTGCCGTTCGCAGCCCGGAGCACGGGACCAGCTCCCCACGCGGTCCACGCCTGGGACCTCGACGAACAGCGGTCATCGGCGGCGATCG
>CALANQ010000362.1 GCA_937926025.1 uncultured Acidimicrobiales bacterium | reverse complement strand
CGTCGGCGACCGCCCGGCCGGGGTCATCCTGGTCATCGCCGGGATCACCATGGTGGTGGGCGTCCTCGGGGCCATCGCCCAGGACGACATCAAGCGGATCCTGAGCTTCCACATCGTCAGCCAGATCGGGTACATGGTGATGGGGCTGGGCTTCTTCACGGTGGTCGGGCTGGCCGCCACGGTCTTCTACGTGATCCACCACATCGTGGTGAAGACCACGTTGTTCCTGGTGGGCGGCTTGGTCGAGCACAGCTCGGGCAGCGGTGCCCTGGCCCGCGTCGGCGGCATCGCCCGGCGCTTCCCGTTGCTCGGCTGGCTGTTCCTCATCCCCGCGCTCAGCCTGGCGGGCATCCCGCCGTTCTCCGGGTTCGTGGCCAAGCTGGCGCTGGTCGAGGCCGGCGTCGGGTCGGGGGCGTGGGTCCTGGTGGTGGTGAGCCTGGCGGTCAGCGTCCTCACCCTCTTCTCCATGACCCAGATCTGGGGCGGCGCGTTCTGGGGGGGGCCCCAGCCCGACGCGGCGCCCACCGGTCCCGGCAGCCGCTGCGGCGGCACGGCCGCCATGCTCATCCCGACGGCGGCGCTCGCCGTCCTGTCGCTCGCGGTCGCCCTCTGGGCCGGGCCGCTGTTCGACCTCAGCGAGCGGGCCGCCCAGGACCTGCTGAACCCGGCGTCGTACGTGTCGGCGGTGCTGCGGTGACCGCCGCGCTGGGCCGGTTCGCCGGGCGGCTGGTGTTCGCCGCGTGGCTGGTCCTGGTGTGGATCCTGCTGTGGGGCGGGTTCACGCTGGCCAACCTGGTGGGCGGCATCGTCGTCGCGGTCGTGCTGCTCCTGGTGGTGCCCCGGCCCGCAGCCGACGCCGATCCCGATGTCGGGTCCGACGCCGATCGGTTGCGGGTGCGCCCGCTGGCGGCGGTGGGGCTGGGCCTGTGGTTCGTCGGCAAGCTGGTGGCCGCCAACGTCACCGTGGCCTACGAGGCGCTGCGGCCCCCGAGCACCTCCCGCATCCGCACCGCCATCGTGGCCGTGCCGCTGCCCGACTGCCCGCCCGCGCTGGTCGCCCTCATCGGCAACATCATCACGCTCACGCCCGGCACCCTGACCATGGAGATCGACGAGGACCCCACCGTGCTCTACGTGCACGAGCTCACCTTCACCACCTCGGCGGCGGTCCAGGCGGACGTGTACGCCATCGAGCGCCGGGTGGTGGCCGCCTTCGGGTCCGACC
Organism: uncultured Acidimicrobiales bacterium; assembly: GCA_937926025.1. Lineage (GTDB taxonomy): Bacteria > Actinomycetota > Acidimicrobiia > Acidimicrobiales > Iamiaceae > Aquihabitans. The sequence continues at coordinate 3,333 of CALANQ010000362.1, read as the reverse complement.
GGTCCCGGGCGGCCTCGGCGGCACGCGTGGTCGACGCCCCGGAGCCGGAGGTGGCGCCGTGATCGTCGCCACCCTCGTCCTGCTGGTGGCCGCAGCCGCCGGGTTCGCCGTCCGGCTGGTCCGGGGGCCGTCGCTCGCCGACCGGGTGGTCGCCCTCGACGGCCTCCTCACCATCTCGGTCATGATCATCGCCGCCTACGGGGTGCTCATCGGCTCCACCCGGTTCATCGTGGTCACCGTGGTGGTGGCGCTGGTGGCGTTCCTCGGCACCGCCACCTTCGCCCGGTTCATCGAGCGGCGGGGGTCGTGATGGACGCCTTCGCCTCCGCCCTGATGGTCGTCGGCGCCGTCTTCGCCCTCATCGGTGCCTGGGGCCAGCTGCGGTTCCACGACGTGTTCGTGCGCATCCACCTGGCCACCAAGCCGGCCACGCTCGGGCTGGCCCTGGTGCTCACCGGTGCGCTCCTGCAGACCGACGGCGTGGCGCCCATCACCAAGCTGGCCCTGGCCATCGCCCTGCAGTTCGCCACCGCACCCATCGCCGGTCACCTCATCGGCCGGGCGGCGCACCTCGCCGGCGAGGCCGACGACCTCGACCTGGTCGTCGACGACCTGGCCGCCGCACGCGCCCGACGGGCCGGCGCCGGGACCGAACCCGGAACCGACCCGTCCGACGACGAACGCTCCTCGTAGCGCCCGGACCACCCGGACCTCGTAGGTGGGAGCCGCCAGACGGGGCCGCTGACCTGCGAGGTCCGGGTGTGGGGCGTGCTGTGGGGCCGCCACCCCTGCCGCCCTACAGCTCGCAGGTGAGGACCAGGTCCACGGCGTCGGCGTGGCAGGTGTCGGTGCCGGCGTCGCCCCGGACGTCGTCGGCGGCCGCGGCCCCGTCGTCGGCGAAGATCAGGTCGTCGTCGTTGCCGCCGTGGACGTCATCGAGCGAGCTGTCGTCGTCGGTGGCGATGTCGAGCGTGTCCTTGCCGTTGCCGCCGAACACCTCGTCGGCGCCCTGGCGGCCGATCAGCCAGTCGCTCCCGTCGCCGCCGTACAGGTAGTCGCCGCCGGCCTCGCCGTCGAGCAGGTCGCCGTCGCCATCGCCCATCAGCAGGTCGATGCCGGAGCCGCCCTGGAGGTTGTCGCCGCCGGTTCCGCCGCGGACGATGTCGTCGCCCGAGCTGGCGTACACGGTGTCGGCGCCGGAACCGCCGCAGACGATGTCGTTGCCGCGGCCGGCGTACACGGTGTCGTTGCCGTTCAGGGCCACGATCACGTCGTCGCCGCTGGTCCCGAAGAGGACGTCGTTGCCGTTGGTGCCGACGATGGTGGCGTTGCGGCCCTCGCACGTGAAGACGCCGCGAGGCGCGAGCGGCAGGTCCGCCGAGGCGGTGGCCGGGATCACCAGCGCCGGTGCGGCGGCGATGCCGAGCGCCACCGCCAGGCGGGCAGCCCGGCGGACGATGAGGCTGGTGGTGGGGACGGGGGTGGTGGTCATGGTCAGCTCCTGGTTCGGACGAGCCCGACTGGCTCGTTCGAGGAGTCCTGACCGGCCACCGCCCCACCTCTTACGCGCCCGGCGGATCTCGGGTCACCTGAGCCGCGCAGCGAGGCCGCGCAGCGAGGCCGCGCAGCGAGGCCGCGCAGCGAGGCTGGAGCGACCCGAAACCGGCGGGGGTCAGACGCGGCCGACGTCGGGGGGGATCTCGGTCTGGGTGTAGCGGCCGAGCTCCCGCTTGGCGACCTGGCGGCGGTGGACCTCGTCGGGGCCGTCGGCGAGGCGCAGCGTGCGGATGCCGGCGTACATCGACGCCAGCGGGAAGTCGTCGCTGACGCCGCCGCCGCCGTGGGCCTGGATGGCCCGGTCGATGACCCGCAGCGCCATGTTCGGGACCACCACCTTGATGGCGGAGATCTCGACGGCCGCACCCTTGTTGCCCACCGTGTCCATCAGGTACGCCGCCTTCAGGGTGAGGAGGCGGGCCTGCTCGATCTCCATGCGGGAGTCGGCGATCCACTCCCGGATCACGCCCTGCTCGCTGAGCGGCCGGCCGAACGCCACCCGGTCCGTGACCCGCTGGCACATCAGCTCCAGCGCCCGCTCGGCGGCACCGATGCAGCGCATGCAGTGGTGGATGCGGCCGGGGCCGAGGCGGGCCTGGGCCAGGGCGAAGCCGCTGCCCTCGGTGCCGAGCAGGTTGGTGGCCGGGACCCGCACGTCGGTGAACTGGATCTCGCAGTGGCCCTCCTGGTCCTGGTAGCCGAACACCGGGAGGGCCCGGACGATCTCCACGCCGGGGGCGTCGCGGGGGACGAGGATCATCGACTGCTGGACGTGGCGGGCCGCATCGGGGTCCGTCTTGCCCATGAGGATGAACAGCTTGCAGCGCTCATCGGCGGCGCCCGAGATCCACCACTTGCGGCCGTTGATCACGTACTCGTCGCCGTCGCGCTCGATGCGGCACGAGATGTTGGTGGCGTCGGAGCTGGCCACCGCCGGCTCGGTCATGGCGAAGGCGCTGCGGATCTGGCCCTCCAGCAGCGGGTAGAGCCACTCCTCCTGCTGCTCGGGCGTGCCGAACATGGTCAGCAGCTCCATGTTGCCGGTGTCCGGGGCGGAGCAGTTGCAGGCCTGCGAGGCGATGTGGCTGCGGCCCATGATCTCGGCGAGCGGCGCGTAGTCGGAGTTGGAGAGGCCGTCGGTCCACTGGGTCTTGTGGGGCAGGAACAGGTTCCACAGGCCGCGCTTGCGGGCCTCGGCCTTGAGCTCCTCCATGACCGGCGGATGGGTGTGCGGGTCGCCGGAGTCGACGATCTGCTGGTGGTACACGGGCTCCGCGGGGTACACGTGCGAGTCCATGAAGTCGAGCAGTTCGGTGCGGAGCGCCTCGGCCTTGGGGGAGTAGGAGAAGTCCATGCGCCGGACCGTACCCGTGCCCGGTCAGGCGCGTCGGCGGTAGCGGACCGGGGTGGGGCGGTCGGCTCGGGCGACGCCGCCGATCTGGCGGGTCAGGGGTCTCGGGTCGGTGAACGCCGGGGTCAGGTCGTAGGCGTCGAGCAGGGCGTGGACCGCGGTGCGGATGGCCGACAGGCTGAAGCGCTGCGCCGGGCAGGTGTGGCTGCCGTGGCCGAAGGTGCTGACCAGCTCCTTGGCCGGCAGCTGGTCGGTGACGGTGCTGGTGAGGCGGCGGCCGTCGTAGTGCGCCGGGTCGAAGCGGCCGAGGGTGGGGGCGGCGGTCGGGTTGGTCACGGACAGCATCGTGGTGATGAGCACGCCGGGCTCGAGGCGGTGGACGCCGTCATCGGCCTCGAACTCGATGGGCCGCAGCACCTGGCGGA
>CALANQ010000361.1 GCA_937926025.1 uncultured Acidimicrobiales bacterium | reverse complement strand
TGTGGGAGGGCCGGGCCAACGGCGGGTTCGCCGCCTCCGACCTGACCATCCCGTCGCCGGGCGGCTCGGTGAAGCTGGCCAAGGACACCGGCGACTCGGTGCTCCTGTTCGACGGCGCGGAGTCCAGCGTGTGGTTCAACACCCCCAGCGGCCCGGTGCTGCGACCCGTGGGCACCCAGCTACCGAACGGCTTCGACCCGGTGATCGGCCGCTTCGTCGACGCCAGCCGCGAAGACATCTTCGCCTACTACCCGGGCACCAAGCCCGAGCACCTGTACCACCCGATCTTCTGATCGATCGCCGGCAGCCGCCCACCGCCGTGCCAACCTGAGCCGGTGACCCCTCCGCAGTTCCGGTCGTCGCTCCGCCTGGCCGACCGCACGCTCGACCTCACCCGCCCGGCGCTGATGGGGGTGGTGAACGCCAACCCCGATTCGTTCTCCGATCCGGGGCACCGACCCCTCGACGCCATCGTGGAGCAGGTCCACGCCATGGTCGACGAAGGGGCGGCGGTCATCGACGTGGGCGGCCAGTCGGGCATCACCAACGTGCCCGAGGTCGATCCGTCCGAGGAGATCGACCGGGTGGCGCCGGTGGTCGAGGCCATCGTGGCCCAGCTGCCCGATGTGGTGATCTCCGTCGACACCTACAAGCCACCGGTCGTCGCCGCCGTGCTCGAGGCCGGGGCCCACATCGTCAACGACGTGTCGGGCCTGCGCGCCCCCGAGCTGGCCCCGCTGGTGGCCCGGCACCGGGCCGGCCTGGTGGTGATGCACACGGCGGCGCCACCCAAGACCCGGCTCCAGGAGACCGACCTGTACGGCAACGTGGTCGACGAGGTCCGGACGTTCCTGGCGGCCAAGGTCGACGAGGCGGTGGCGGCCGGCGTGGACCGCGACGCAATCCTCATCGACCCCGGCCCGGACTTCACCAAGACCCCGGCGCAGACCGTCGAGGTCCTCCGCCACCTCGACGTCGTGAACCCCGATGGCCTGCCCGCGCTGCTGGCCATCTCCCGCAAGGACTTCATCGGGGCCCTCACCGGGACCCGGCCGAAGGAGCGCCTGGCCGGGACGCTGGCCGCCGTGGCCGCCGTCGGGAGCGGGACCGGGGTGGTGCTGCGGGTGCACGACGTCGGGCAGATCCGCAACTTCCTCACCGTGCTCGACGTGCTCCGCGGCACCGACCCGGTCGACCCGGACCTGCGCCTCGCCGACGAGCTCCGCTGGGCGGCGGGCCGCCCCGACGGCACCACGCCGATCGAGCCCAGCGCGACCTGACCGGTACGATCCTCGGCCGTGACCGCGCCCTCCACCGATCCCGTCCTGGTGCGACGGGCCCGCATCTCCAAGGCGGTGTCCATCGGCCAGCGGCTGGGGTACGCGCTGTTCGCCATCGCCACGGTCGTGTTCTTCTACGGGCTGGCCACCGAGTACACCCCCGCCCTGGTCCGGATCATCGTGGGCGGCCTCCTCGCCAGGTCGGCCGTCCTCGCCCCCGCCATCGTGTTCGGCTACGCCGTGAAGGCCGCCGAGCGCGAGGAGCAGGGCCTCCCGTCGGGCCACTGAGGAGCCGATCACCGTGCTGCGCCGCCTCGCCGCCGTCCTGCTGGCCGTCGGCCTCGTCACCGCCGTCGCCGCCTGCGGCGGCAGCGACGACCGCCCACCGGCCAAGAACACCACCACCGTCGAGGTCGACGGCCTGCTGGTCAACGCCATCATGCGGCCACCGGCCAACCCGGTGGCGGGCGACGACCTGGTGACGGTCCTGTTCCTGCACGGCCAGTCGTACACCTCGCGGATCTGGGACGACCGCAAGATCCTCGACCCCGTCGCCGCTGCCGGCTGGCGGGCGGTCTCGGTGGACCTGCCCGGCTACGGCGACACCCCCGAGCGGCCCGACGGCGCCAGGCCGGCCAGCAAGGGCGCCTGGCTGCGCGACCTGATCGACGAGCTGGGCGGGCCGGGCCGGGTGGTGGTCGTGTCGCCGTCGATGTCGGGCACGTACAGCCTCACCTACCTCGAGGAGTACCCGGAGGACCAGCTGCTCGGCTTCGTCCCGGTGGCGCCCGTGGGCATCGACGACTTCGAGCGGCCCGAGGATGCGGCCGGCATCTCCACCATGGCCATCTGGGGCTCGGAGGATCCGAGCTACACCGAGGACCGCGCCGACCACCTCATCACCCAGATGCGGGCGCCGGAGGGCTCGGCCCAGACCCAGCTCATCGAAGGTGCCAGCCACGCCTGCTACGACGACGAGCCCATCGAGTTCACGTCGATCCTGCTCTCGTTCCTCCGCAGCCTGGACCAGCGCGGCTCCTGAGACTTGACCGGGCGGTCAAGGTAGGGTCACCGCGATCCGCCGACACCACCTCCCGACCACCAAGAAGGGGACCCCCCGATGAAGGCTCCTGTGCTCACCGCGTACGACACGCCGCTCGAGACCCGCGACGACATCGAGATCGCACCGCCCGGCCCGGGCGAGGTGAAGATCCGCGTCGTCGCCTCCGGCGTCTGCCACTCCGATCTGTCCGTCCTGAACGGCACCATCCCGCTGCCCACGCCGATCGTGCTGGGCCACGAGGGCGCCGGCATCATCGAGGAGGTCGGTGAGGGCGTCTCCACCGTCGCCGTCGGCGACCACGTGGTGCTGTCCTTCGTGCCCGCCTGCGGCGAGTGCTACCAGTGCCAGCACCAGCAGGCGTACCTGTGCGAGAAGTCCGCGGCCCAGGCCGCCGCCGGCCTGCTCGACGGCACCACCCGCCTCACCAGCGAGGGCGCGCCGCTGCACCAGATGGCCTGCCTCGGCACGTTCGGCCCCTACGCCATCGTCCCCGAGATCTCCACCGTCAAGATCCCCGACGACGTCCCGCTCGAGGTGGCGGCGCTCATCGGGTGCGGCGTGCTCACCGGCGTGGGCGCCGCGCTCAACACCGCGAACATCGTCCCGGGCGACACCGTGGCCGTCATCGGGTGCGGCGGCGTCGGCCTCAACGTGATCCAGGGGGCGAAGATCGCCGGCGCCACCACCATCATCGCCATCGACATGCTCGACTCGAAGCTGGAGATGGCCAAGGAGTTCGGCGCCACCCACACGGTCAACGCATCCGAGGGCGACCCGGTGGCCGCCGCCATGGCCGTCAACGGCCGGGGCGCCGACGTGGCGTTCGAGGTCATCGGCCTCGGCGCCACCATGGAGCAGGCCATCAACACCGCCCGCCCCGGCGGCGAGGTCGTGCTGGTGGGCGTGCCCCGCATGGATGTGTTCCTCAACCTGAACGCGGCCTTCACGTTCCTGTACCTGGCCAAGACCATCAAGGGCTGCTGGTACGGCTCGTCCAACGTGTACCAGGACGTGCCCAAGCTGCTGGAGCTGTGGCGCAACGGCGACCTCAAGCTGAAGGAGCTGATCTCCAAGGAGATCGACAACGAGCACGTCAACGAGGCGTTCGACGACATGAAGGCCGGCACGGTGGCCCGGTCGGTGATCCTCCACCAGCACGGATGACCCACCGGTGATGCAGCGATGAGCGGAGCCGGGACCAGCTCGGGGACGCCGCGGCTCCCGGCCGCCGAGCGGCGCGAGCAGCTGCTGCAGGTCGCACTGGAGACGTTCGCCGCCAAGGGCTTCCACGAGACCTCCATGAACGAGGTGGCCGAGGCGGCGGGCGTCACCAAGCCCGTCCTGTACCAGCACTTCACGTCGAAGAAGGCCCTCTACAACGAGCTGGTCGACGAGATGGGCGCGCGCCTGGAGCGCATCATCTTCGATGCCGTCGCCGGGGCGGGCGGCCCCCGCCAGCAGGTGGAGGCCGGGTTCCGCGCCTACTTCGGCTGGGCGGTCGCCCAGGGCCCGGCGTTCCGGGTGCTCTTCAGCGACCGCAACCGGGCCGACGCCGAGCTGGCCCAGGCCGTGGCCCGCGTGGAGTCCGTGGTGGCCGACCGGGTGGCGTCGCTCATCGCCATCCCCGGCCTCACCGACGACGAGCGCCACGTGCTGGCGTTCGGTGTGGTCGGCATCGCCGAGTCCACCAGCCGCCACTGGCTCCAGCTCGGGCTGGCGGGCGGGACCGACGCCGATGCGTTCGCCGACAAGGTGGCCCAGCTGGCCTGGTCGGGGCTGCGTGGGATCACCCCCTAGCACCAGGCCCGATCAAATTCGTCGTCCCGTCGGCGTCTGACGATCGGATCCGCGGGTAGTGGGGGCCATGATCTACACCCTCATCGTCATCATCCTCGTCGTGATCGCCGCCGTCGTGATCCTCAACTTCATCCGCAGCGGCGGCCGCAGCGTCTGAGCCCGGCCGCGGCACCGGGCCCGGCCCCGGTGGACCACCATGGGGACATGCTCCCCGCTGATGCCACCCCGTCCGCGGCCCTGCGAGACGTTGCCGACCGCTACTGGGAGGCCCGGCTCCAGGCCAGCCCGCTCTTCGCCACGTTCCTCGGTGACCACCGCTACGACGACCGCGTCGACGACCTGTCGGCTGCCGGCGAGGCGGCGCACCGGGCCACCTGGCTGGCGTTCCTGACCGAGGCCGAGGCCATCGACCCATCCGGTCTCGACGAGACCGACCGGGTCACCCGCCAGCTGCTCGTCGAGGAGATCGGCGACGCCGTCTCGGGCATCGACGCTCGGCTGCTGGAGCTGACCTCCGACCAGATGCAGGGCATCCACGCCGAGCTGCTGACCATGGCCGGCCAGCTCCGGGCCGCCGAGCCCGAGCACGCGGCCATGGCGGTCACCCGCATCGGCGCCATGGGCACGATGCTCGACCAGGCGCTCGACCGGTACCGGGCCGGCCTCCAGGCGGGCCGCACGCCCGCACGGACCTGCATCGACCGCTCGCTCAACCAGATCGACGGCTACCTCGGTTCGTCGCTCGACGACGACCCGTTCGTGAACCTGGCCGGTCCCGACGGGTGGGACGGCGAGGCCGCCTGGCGCGAGGAGCTGCGGGCCGCGGTGGAGACCGAGCTGCGCCCGGCGTTCGCCCGCTACCGCGACGCCCTCGCCACCGAGCTGCTGCCGGCGGCCCGGTCCGACGACCAGCCCGGGCTGTGCTGGATCCCCGGTGGCGATGACCTCTACCGGCAGCTGATCCGCCTGCACACCGGCCTGGACCTCACGCCCCAGGAGCTCCACGACATCGGCCTCCAGGAGGCCACCGAGGAGCTGCCGGCCCAGTACCGGGTGCTGGGCCGCCGGGCGTTCGGCACCGACGACCTGGCCGAGATCTTCGATCACCTCCTGAACGACGCAGACCTCCGGTACCGCGACCGCGACGAGATCATGGACGACGCCCGGCGCTGCCTCGATGAGGCCACGGCCGCCATGGGCGACTGGTTCGGCATCGTGCCGCAGGCCCCGTGCGTGCTCACGCCCATCCCGGACTACCTGGCCGCCGACGCCCCGGCGGCGTACTACACGCCGCCCGCGCCCGACGGCAGCCGACCCGGCGAGTACCACGTGAACCTCCATCAGCCCACCGAGCGCGGGCGGGCCGAGACGGCGTCGATCGCGTTCCACGAGGCCATCCCCGGCCACCACCTGCAGCTCGCCATCGCCAGCGAGCAGACCGAGCTGCCCGCCTTCCGCCGCCTGTCGTGGGGCCACACCGCGTTCGTCGAGGGCTGGGCGCTCTACACCGAGCGGCTGGCCGAGGAGATGAACCTCTACCGGACCGACATCGACCGACTCGGCATGCTCGCCAGCGACTCGTGGCGGGCCTGCCGCCTGGTGGTCGACACCGGCCTCCACGCCCTCGGCTGGACGCGCCAGCAGGCCATCGACTTCATGGTGGCCAACGCCCCGGTCTCCTACGACGAGATCGTCACCGAGATCGACCGCTACATCGGCATGCCCGGCCAGGCCCTGGCCTACAAGGTCGGCCAGCGGGAGATCCTGCGCCTGCGCGCCGAGGCCGAGGCCCGCCTGGGCGCCGACTTCTCGCTGCCCGGCTTCCACGACGTGGTGCTGGCCGCCGCCACCGTCAGCCTGGCGGTGCTGGCCGATCGCGTCGAAGCCTGGACCGGAGCGTGAACCGGCCGATGGAACCTGCCGTGAAGCGCATCCTGCCCCTGCTCGCCGCCGCGGCGGCCGCCGTGCTCGCCCTCGTGGCGGGCCTGCCCGGCGCGGCCGAGGCCCGGCGACTCGGTGATGAAGGGGGCGGAGTCCGCGGTCATCGCCGCCCTGCCGGGCCGCGATGTGGTGTTCGACGCCGAGGTGAACCGCAGCACCGGCACCGGGTCGGACGTCGTCGCCCAGCACGGCACCGACTTCGACGTGGTGGTGGTGTTCCTCGGCCACAACGACGGCGGCTCCCCCGGCGTGTTCCAGCCCGCGGCCCGCAGCATCCTCGACCAGGTCCGCAACGTGCCGTACGTGTCGTGGCTCACCATCCACGAGGTCCGCCCGTACTACCCGGACGTCAACCACTACATCGCCGGTCTCCAGGGCGAGTACCCCAACCTCCACGTGGGCGACTGGAACGCCATCGCCGCGGCGCACCCCGAAGGCGTCTCGGGCGACGGCCTCCACCTGAACGGCACCGGGGCCAGCCTCATGGCCGGGCTGGTCGCCGAGCAGGTCGAGGCCGGGGAGGAGCAGTGGAACGAGAACCTCATCAAGCTGGCCCAGGCCACCACCACGACGTCGACCACCACCACGACGAGCACGACGACCACCACCAGCACCACGACCACCACGTCGACGTCGACCACCACCACGACCACCGCTCCGACCACCACCACGACCGAGGCACCCCTCGTCGAGGAGGCACCGGCGGACGACGACGATCAGATCCTGCTGCCGGCGCTCGGGGCCGCGGTCCTCATCGCGGTGGCGTTCGGCCTGATCCTGGTGGTGCGCCGCCGCCGGGCGCGCAAGGAGGATCAGCACACCGCCGACACGGCGGGCTGATCCACCGGCGCGGGCCTGGGTGCGGTCAGGCGCCCAGCGGATGGCCCAGCTGGAACGTGGCCGTGAGACCGGTGCCCCAGGACCCGAAGTCGGGCGCCTTGGGGAGGCCGAGGGTGCGCAGCTCGTCGGCCACCACGCCTTCGCCCAGGACGATCTCCACCGTGCTGACGTCGATGACCCCGGTGCCCATGTCCATGGCGAGGGGCGTCTCGTACGCCACCCCGCCGAGGTACGAGTAGCTGCCGGTCTCCACCCGGGTCGCCTCGCCCTCCTGGGTCGGCTCCGCGAAGCTGATCTCGACCTCGGTGGCGCCGTCGACGTCCAGGGCGAACACGACCCGGTCGCCGCGGCGCTCGACCCGCAGGGCCTCGACGGTCTTCGGGAAGCCCATGACGTCGTTGCCGGCCTTGCAGGTGAAGGCCTGGTCGACCGGCATGCGGTACACGAACGAGCCCAGGACCTCGTCGCCGGCGCCGACGGGGCGGGCGAGGAAGCCGAGGTTGATCTCGAGGTAGTCACCCCACGGGTTCTCGTGGTAGTCGCACAGGGCCACCACGAGCTGGGCGACGCCGTCGACCACGGGGATCACCGAGAAGTCGGTGCCGGGCAGCAGCGCCTGGGCGGCCTCGGCCGGGACCGAGAAGACGAACGTGGCGGCATCGAAGTCGGTCACCTCCATCGGGAAGGTGATGGTCCGGCCATCGATCTCGCCCCAGACCAGGGGCTCCAGGGTGTCGCTCATCGGGTTCCTCCTCGGGTCGGCCCACCAGTAGAGCACCCGGCGCGTGGTCGTCGGTCACACCACCGGACCCCACCCTCGATAACGGCTATTATCGAGCCGACCGAGCGGGTGAACGAGCGCTCCGTCCATCGCCCAGGGGAACCCACATGACCGATCTGCAAGAGCCGACCCGAGATTGGGCGGTCGACTTCGACCACACCTCGGAGGACTACGCCCAGTCCGCCACCGACATCTGGGACGACCTGCGCGGCCGCTGCCCCGTCGCCCACGGCGAGGCCCACGGCGGCGTCTGGATGCCCACCCGGCACGAGGACATCAGCGCCATCGCCAACGACACGGAGCACTTCAGCTCCGAGGGCGTCATCGTCAGCATCTTCAAGCCCCAGGGCCTCGCCCCCATGGGCTACGCCCCGCCCATCACCGCCGACCCGCCCTTCCACAAGGACTCCCGCCGGATCCTGCTCCCGGCGTTCGCACCCCGCGCCATCGACAAGCTCGAGGAGGCCACCCGGGACACCTGCCGGGAGCTCCTCGACGAGCTGCTCGCCGCCGGCACCCCGGTGGTGGACGCCGCCGTCCAGTACTCGCAGAACATCCCCGTGCGCGTCATCGCCCACATGCTCGGCGTCCCGCCCGAAGACGGCGACCGGTTCCGGCTCTTCATCCACCGCATCATCGAGAAGCCCGGCACCTACAGCGGCACCATCGCTCCCGAGGACACGCTCGTCTACTACATCGAGCAGACCCTCAAGCAGCGCCGCCAGGAACCGCCGAAGGACGACCTGATCGGCTACCTCATGTCGCTCGAGGTCGACGGCGAGCCCCTCCCCGACGCCCAGATCTTCGGCACCATCGGGCTGCTGATCATCGCCGGCATCGACACCACGTGGTCCGCCATCGGCGCGAGCCTGTGGCACCTGGCCAAGAACCCCGAGGACCGCAAGCGCCTGGAGGAGGACCCCGACGTCCTCCCGTTCGCGGTCGAGGAGTTCCTCCGCTTCTACGCCCCCGTCACCATGGCCCGTATCGCGTCCACCGACACCGAGATCGGCGGCTGCCCCATCGACGAGCGCGACTGGGTCCTGCTCCCCTTCCCGGCCGCCAACCGCGACCCCGAGGTGTTCGAGCGGGCCGACGAGTTCATCATCGCCCGCCAGCGCAACCGCCACGTGGCCTTCGGCCTCGGCATCCACCGCTGCGCCGGCTCCAACCTGGCCCGCATGGAGCTCACCGTCGCCGTCGACGAGTGGATGAAGCGCATCCCCGACTTCGAGCTGGCCGACCCCGACCCCAACAGCGTCCGCTGGTCCACCGGCCAGGTCCGCGGCCCCCGCGAGCTGCCCGTGCGCATCCTCCGCACCAACGAGCCCGCCACGCACGGGGAAGGCGCCTGATGAAGATCGTGTTCGACCGCGACAAGTGCCAGGGCCACGGCCGCTGCTACGCCCTGGCCCCCGACCTGTTCGACGCCGACGACGAGGGCTACGCCGTCGTCCTGGTGTCCGGCGACCTCACCGAGGAGCAGGCCGCCAGCGCCCAACTCGCCGCCGACAACTGCCCCGAGTACGCCATCACCGTCGAGCCCTGACCGGCCGCTCGCGAGGCGAGCACCAGCGCATCGCGCCGCGCCTGCCCCGGCGCGGCTTCGAGCGCGCCCCGACCCGGAGGTGTGACCTCTGACCCGATGAGGACCTTGCGCGGCCGATCGATGCCGGGTAAAACCCGACTAAAACCATCGTAAATAGAGAGTTATTGACCGTGCATCGCCTCCGAACCTCCCGAACCGCACTCGCCCTCGTCCTGGTCGGCACGCTCGCCCTCGGCCTGACGAGCGGGTGCAGCACCTCCGACGCCTCCACCCGGGCCGCCGCCTCGGACGATGCGCCCACCACCACCGCGGCCCCGGTGACGGTGCCCGAGACCATCCCGGACGGCACCACGCTGCGCATCGGCGACCAGCTCGACTACCTGAAGGTCGTGCTGGCCGTGTCGGGGCAGGACCAGGATCTGCCCTACGCCCTCGAGTTCGCCTCGTTCGTCGGCGGGCCGCCGATGCTCCAGGCGTTCCAGGGCGACAAGGTCGATGCCGGCTTCGTGGCCAGCACGCCGCTGATCTTCGCCCAGGCCGCCGGCCAGGACATCAAGGCCGTCGCCGGCTGGGCGCCCGAGCGGGGGCTCGGCGGGCTCCTCAGCGCGGACGGCTCCATCCGGGACTGGAAGGACGTGAAGGGCAAGCGGATCGCCTACCAGCGCGGCACGTCCGCCGAGGCCGCCGTGCTCGGGGGGCTCGACTCGGCCGGGCTCACGCTCGACGACATCACCACCGTCGACGTGCCCATCACCCAGATCAACGCCACCCTCGCCGGCGGATCGGCCGACGCCGGGCTGTCCACCGAGCCGCTCATCAGCCTGTACCTCCAGGACCACCCCGACGCCACGCTGGCCATCGACGCCGACGCCATCACCGACCGGGCCTCGTTCCTCATCGCCTCGGGCACCACGCTCGACGACGACGCCAAGACCGCCGCCCTCGCCGACTTCACCACCCGCCTCGTGAAGGCGTTCGCCTACCTCAACGATCACCGCGACCAGCTGGCCGACGCCGTGTTCGTGAAGCAGTACGGCCTCACCCGGGAGCGGGCGCAGGAGCTGGTCGAGAGCGGCAACGGCGCCACCGAGTTCCTCCCCCTGCCGGGCGACATCGCCGGGCCCCAGCAGAAGCTGGCCGACCTCTTCACGGCGGCCGGCCAGATCCCCGACCCGCTCGACGTCGGCCCGGAGTTCGACAGCCGCTTCAACGACCTGGTCGCCGCCGCCCAGAAGGAGACCGGATCGTGACCGACACGCTCGAACGGGTCGCGCCACCTGCTGCACCCCTCACCTCGCCAGAAGCGCACGATCTCGTCCGCCTCCCGACCGGCCAGCCGCCGGCCGGTGCCCGACGGGTCCTCGGCATCCCCCGCGGGGTGGAGCGGCTGCTCGGGGTCGCGCTCGTCCTGGGCGGCTGGGCGCTGGCCACCAACCTCGGCTGGATCAGCACCCAGACGCTGCCCAAGCCCGGGACCGTCGCGGTCGTCGGCTGGGACCTCTGGAACGACGGCACCCTGCCCGCCGCCCTCTGGGCCTCGGTCCAGCGGGTCGCCTGGGGCCTGGGCATCGGCGTCGCCGTCGGCACCGTGCTGGCCCTCGTGGTCGGGCTGTCGCGGCTCGGCGACGACCTGATCGACACCAACATCTCGGCGTTCCGGTTCGTGCCCATCATCGCCCTGCAGCCCCTGCTGGTGGTGTGGC
>CALANQ010000360.1 GCA_937926025.1 uncultured Acidimicrobiales bacterium | reverse complement strand
CCGCCGCGAACGTGTGGCCGTTCTGCGCGGCCACGGTGGCGCAGGGCAGCGACAGGATGCGGGAGAACAGGCCGTGCACCCGGAACAGGTACGACGTCAGGTCGCTCGGGTGCTCGCCGAGGTAGTCCAGGTCGAGGCCGTTGGAGAAGAACTTGCCGGTGCCCACGGTGACCATCGCCTTGGCGCCCTCGGCCTCCTCCACCTCGTGCAGCGCGTCGGCCATGGCGTCGAGGTTGCTGGGAGAGAGCCGGTTCTCGCCGTCGTCGAGCCGGAGGATGAACACGTCGCCGTCGCGCTGCAGATCGATCATGGGCGAGGAACGTAGCCGTCGGCCCCGGAGACCGCTCGGACCGCGGGGGCCGTGGACCGTGGCTACCGGGGGGTGAACGCCATGGTGAGGGACTGCACCGCGCCCACGAAGATGTTCGGCTCGATGTCGGGCTCGGCCAGCGACGCGCCGAGGCAGAAGTGGGTGCCGAAGCCGAACGCGATCTGCGGGTTCGGGCTGCGGCGGATGTCGAACGCATCCGGGTCGGTGAACACCCGCTCGTCGCGGTTGGCCGACGGGTAGGCGAGCAGGATGCGGTCGCCGGCCGCGATGGGGACGCCGGCCACCTCGATGTCGGCGGTGGCGGTGCGGAAGAAGTTGTTGAGCGGGGTGACCCAGCGGATCAGCTCCTCGACCGCGGCCGGCACCAGGGTGGGATCGGCGGCCATGGCCTCCCACTGGTCGGGGTGGTCCGCCAGCGCGGCCAGGCCGCGGGAGATGACGGTGCGGGTTGTCTCGGCGCCGCCGGAGATGACCAGGCCGGTCTCGTTCACCAGCATCTGGGCGGTGTACGGGCAGCCCGCGGCCTCGGCGTGCGCCCACACGGACACCAGGTCGTCGCGGGGCTCGGCCTTGCGGGCCGCCTCGGTGGGGAAGAGCAGCGCCGAGAACTCGCCGATGGCGTCCATGAAGCCCTGGGCCGCGTCGAGGTCGGTGAGCGCCTGGTCGTACCGCATGAGCCGCTCCGACCAGGTCTGGATGTCGGGCCAGCGGTCCTCGGGGAAGCCCAGCAGGTGGGCGGTGAGCCGGGCCGGGAGCGGCGCGGCCAGCTCGGTGACCACGTCCACCCGGTCCGCGTCGGCGATGCCGTCGATGAGCTCGGCGATGAGGGCGCTCAGGTACGGCTCCAGCTGGCGGACGGCCTTCGGCGTGAAACGGCGGGCCACCAGCTTGCGCTGGTCTCCGTGCTGGGGATCGTCGAGCGAGATCATGTTGTCCTCGCCTTCGGCGAAGAACGAGCGGTAGCCCTGACCGCTCACGAACACGGCGCTGTTGCCCTGGACCGCCTGGATCTCGGGGTGGCCGAGGATGACCCACAGCCGGTTGGCCTCGTCGCGGGCGATGGGGCCCTGCTGCCGGGCGGCCCGGAACGTGGCGTGCATCGCGTCCACGTCGCCCCAGAACGCAGGGTCGAGGGTGTTGGCTTCGAGGAAGGGCACGGTGGCGGTGGCCATCGGCCCAGGGTAGGGATCGTCCGGTTCGGACGGTGAACTCGGCCTGATCCGGCCGTCCGGCCGGTCGAGCGCCGGTACGGTCTCGCTGTGGACGGACCCCGGGTGGCGGTGATCGGCTGCGGCCGGTGGGGCCGGCGCATCGTGGCCGACCTCCGCTCCCTCGGCGCGCCGGTGGTGGTCGTGGACCCGTCACCGGAGGTCGGCGCGGACGTCCCCGACGTGGCCGCGCTCAGCGGGCTCGAGCCGGTGGACGGCGTGGTGGTCGCCACCCCGGCGGCCACCCACCTGCGTTCGCTGCGGGAGGTCGCCGCGCTCGACGTGCCGGTGTTCTGCGAGAAGCCGCTGGCGCCGTCGGTGGCGGACGCCCGGGCCGCCGTCGATCTGCTCGGCGACCGCCTCCACCTGATGCACATCTGGCGGTACCACCCGGGCGTGGAGCTGCTCGGGGCGGTGGCGCGCGGTGGCCGCATCGGCACCGTGCTGGGCCTCCGGACGGTCCGGACCGGCTGGACCAGCCCCCGGACCGATGTCGACGCCGTCTGGACGCTGGTGCCCCACGACCTGTCGCTGGCCATCGAGGTGCTCGGGGCCATCCCCGAGCCGCGTGCCGCCCTGGCCGAGGTGCACGACGGGCGGGCCGTCGGGCTGTGGGCCCAGCTGGGGGGATCCGGTGCGCCGTTCCTCGCCGTCGAGGCCTCCACCCGCTTCGGCGACAAGCGGCGCGAGATCCGGGTCCACGGGTCCGAGGGGGTCGCCGTCCTGCGTGACCCCGACGATCACGAGGTGGTGCTGGAGCTGGGCCGGGATGCCGCGCCCCGGATCGAGCGCATCCCGTTCGCACCCGATCCGCCCCTGCGGCGCGAGCTGGCCGCCTTCCTCGACCACGTCGGAGGAGGACCGGCGCCCCGGTCGTCCGCGCAGGAGGGCCTGGAGGTCGTCGCCGTGATCGAGCAGCTGCGGGCCCTCGCGGGGCTGGCCCCGTGACCGCGGCCGCCACCGTGATCCTGCCCACCACCGGCGACCGGGGTCCGCTCCTGCGGCGGTCGGTGGCGAGCGTGCTGCGCCAGACCGTGACCGACCTGGAGCTGTTCGTGGTTGGCGACGGGGTCTCTCCCGAGACCCGTGCGGTGGTGGAGGAGCTGGTGGCCGCCGACCCGCGGGTGCGGTTCGTCGACGAGCCCAAGCACCAGCGCCGCGGGGAGCCGTACCGCCACCGGATCCTCACCGAGGAGGCGTCGGGGACGATCGTGGCGTACCTCTGCGACCGGGACCTCTGGCTCCCCACCCACCTCGAGGAGCTGGCCCGCTGCCTCGACGACGCCGACTTCGGCCACACGCTCCGCTTCCGCGTCGAGGACGGCGACGTGTTCTCGTTCACGCACACCGCCGACCTGAGCGGCCCCGACCGGGTCCGACGCGATCAGCTCCCCCGGCTCCTCCCGCTGTCGTTCGCCGGTCACACCCTCGACGCCTACCGGCGGCTGCCGCACGGGTGGCGCGCTACGCCGCCGGACCAGCAGACCGATCGCTTCATGTGGGACCAGTTCCTCGACCAGCCGTGGGTGCGCACCGCCGCCAGCCCGATGCCGACGGCCCTCTCGTTCAAGCGGGGCGACCATCCCGGTCTGTCCACGCCCGAGCGGCTGGTCCTGCTGGAGCGGTGGTGGCCGCGCATCGCCGACGCCGACGGGGCCGCTGCCGTCCAGCGGGACGTGCTCCTGGCGCTGTGGCGGGCGTGGCGCGCCGCCGAGCTCAGCGCGCCGAAGCCGGGTCGCTGGCGGTCGGCGCCCCGATGGCTGCGACGGCAGCTCGCAGGTCGCTGAGGCTGCCGAACCCCTGGCTGCGCTCGGAGGTGATCTCCGGCACGGTGGGCCACACCAGGCCCAGCTCCGGGTCGTCCCAGCGGCAGCCCAGGTTGTCGTCAGCGCAGTAGTCCGCGTACGACTCCGACACCGCCTGCAGGTGCGTGGTGGCGGTCTCCGCGATCCACCCGTGGACCAGGCCGCGGGGGAACGCCAGGTACGTGGGCTCGTCGGCGTCGAGGCGGATCAGCTCCGACGCCCCGCAGGTGGGTGACGCCGGGCGCAGGTCGTACAGGCCGACCCAGAGGACCCCGCTGATGACCGACAGGAGCTCGTCGTGGCGGACGTGCAGGTGCATCCCCCGCAGCACCCCACGACGGGAGCGGACCACGCTCCACTGCGTGGGCGCCACGCCGGTCCCCCAGTGGTCGGCGAACACCTCGGTGAAGCTGCCCCGAGCATCGGTGTGCTCCTGGAGGCGGCCGGTGCGGACGCCGTGGATCGCGTTCCCCATGGGTGCGCCTCCTCGCGCCGGGCCCCTCGCGAGCCGCGCCTGATCGTAGGGGCCGGGTGCGCCCGGTAGGTTCGGCGCTCGCTGCGCACCACGGCCAGGAGGATCGGATGGCACCGCGGATCGGGTTCCTGGGAGCGGGGCTCATCGCCCACCTGCACGCGTTCGGGCTGCACCAGACCGATGCGCCGCACACCATCGCCGGCGTCTTCGACCCCGACGCCGACCGGACCGCCGAGTTCGCGGCCGGGTGGGGCGCCACCGTCTGCGCCAGCGAGGACGAGGTGCTCGACACCTGCGACGCCGTCTACATCGTGACGTGGACGTCCGAGCACGCCCGGCTGCTCGACGCCGCGTGCCAGCGGAACCTGGCCGTGTTCTGCGAGAAGCCGCTGGCCTTCGACGGGCCCCGGGCCGCCGCCATGGCCGACACCGTCGATGCCGCCGGCGTCGTCAACCAGGTGGGCCTGGTGCTGCGGCACTCGCCGGCGTTCGCCTACCTGCGGCACCTCGTGCAGGACCCCGAGGCCGGCGGCGTGATGTCCGTCGTGTTCCGCGACGACCAGTACATCCCGGTGCAGGGCATGTACGCGTCGACCTGGCGGGGCGACAAGGAGCGGGCCGGCGCCGGCACCCTGCTGGAGCACTCCATCCACGACGTCGACATCCTGGAGTGGATCCTGGGGCCCATCGCCTCGGTGTCCGCCCGGTCCGCCAACTTCCACGGGCTCGACGGCATCGAGGACACCGTCGGCACCGTGTTCGACCTGGCCTCCGGCGGGCTCGGCGTGCACACCACCGTCTGGCACGACGTGGTGGAACGGCCGAGCCTCCGGCGCGTCGAGGTCCTGTGCGAGCGCCGGCACATCGTGGTGGAGGGCGACTGGGACGGCCCCGTCACCTGGACCGCCACCGGCAGCGAGGAGCGGTCGCTCGAAGGCGACGACCTGCTCGCCGCGTGCCACCAGGCCGGGCTGGAGGTGGCCGATCCCGACGGGTCGTTCGTGCGGGCGGTCGCCGCCGGCACCCCCGCCTGGCCGACGCTGCGAGACGCCGTCCGCCCCCACCAGGTGGTCGATGCCATCTACCGCTCCGCCGCCGATGCCGGAACTCGCGTGCCGCTCGGCTGACGCCGGAAGATACTGGTGCGGTGACCAGCATCGACGGCGGAGATCTCGAGCACTTCTCGCAGGCCATCCAGGCCGCCCAGGAGGGCCTCGTCGATCGGGCGGGGCTGGTGGAGACCCTGGTGCTCGCCGCCGTCGCCGACGAGCACGTCCTGATCGTCGGGCCGCCCGGCACCGCCAAGTCCGAAGCGGTGCGCCGGGTCGCCGCCCACCTGGGCGGGCGCTACTTCGAGTACCTCCTCGGCCGGTTCACGGAGCCCAACGAGATCTTCGGGCCCATCGACCTGCGGCGCCTGCGCGACGGGGTGGTCGAGATCGAGACCACCGGCATGCTGCCCGAGGCTGAGATCGCGTTCCTCGACGAGGTGTTCCTGGGCTCCACGGCGATCCTCAACACGCTCCTCGGCGTGCTGAACGAGCGGGTGTTCCGACGGGGGAGCACCGTGCAGCGCACGCCCCTGCGGCTCTGCGTCGGCGCCACCAACGCACTGCCCGACGATGTGGCGCTGGCCGCGTTCGCGGACCGCTTCTTGGTGCGCGTGTTCGTCGATCCGGTGCCCGACGGGCAGCTGGGCGACCTCCTGGCCGCAGGCTGGGAGCGCGGCCGGCTCGACCTGCCCGCCGAGGCGTCGATCGATGCCCTCGACCGCATGCGGGCGGCCCGCGCCGCCTGCGACCTGAGCGTGGTCCGCGACGACCTCGCCACCGCGCTGCGCGCCATGCGGGGGGCGGGGGTCGCGCTGACGGACCGGCGGGTCGTCCGCTCGCAGAGCCTGGTGGCGGCGGCCGCCACGCTGGCCGGCCGGACCGTCGCCACCCGGGCCGACCTCTGGCCCCTCCCGCTGATCGCCACCACCGCGGCGAGCCAGCCGGTGGCCCGAGAGGCGCTCGCCCCGCTCCTCGACCAGGCCGACAGCGCCCTGCTGCCCACGGCGGCCGAGGAGCTCTCCGCCGGTCCCCAGGCCCGGGCCCGGCGCTTCGTGGCCTCGGGGACGGCGATCCTCGAGCGGGTCGCCGGTGCCGACGCCCCGCCCGGAACCCCGCTGCCGCTCGACGAGCAGCTGGCGGTGGAGGCGCTGCTGCGGGAGATCGACGCCGCCGTCCCGGCCGATGCCCGGTCCGAGGAGCTCGTCGCGGTCCGGGACCGCCTGGTGGCAGCGATCGCACCGTGACCCTCACGTGGCAGGTCCGGGAGCCGCCGATTCCGCCCGTCGCCGTGCTCGGGCGGGACCGCGTCGTGGCACCGCTGGCCGCCGCGGTCGCCCGCGCCCTGGGGCGGCAGGCAGACCTCCGCGTCGCGCACGCCCCCGGGCTGCTGCTGGTGCTGGGAGACGCCGGCTCGCTGCCGTGGGTCGATGGCGCGGTGTGGCTCGGCCGCGACCACGGTCTGCTCGTGCCGACCGACCGCACCGTCGACGTGAGCGGCGACCTCGTCGCGGCCGCCGTCGAGCGGGCGTCGGGCGCGGCCCAGGTCCAGGTGCTGCTCCCGGACGCGATCCTGGCCTCGGACGTCCCGGTCGGGCCGCCGGACCCGGCGCTGCTCGCCGAGCTGGGGGCGGTCCGGTGACGCCGCCGCTGGACTCGTGGGCCGCGCAGCTGGGGTTCCTCGAGGTCGACGTGGCCGCGGGGATCCGGCGCATGGCCCAGCGGTTGGAGCTGGCGATGGGGGTGGAGGCGCCGTCGGCGTCGTCCTCCGGTGCGCCCGACGGCTACGACGGCCTCGACGGGCGCGGCCCGTTCGACCGGCTGCTCACCAGCGAGTGGCTCCTCGCCTTCGAGGAGCCCGACGAGTTCGTGCGACGCGTCGCGCTCGACGAGCTGAGCTACCTGCGCCTGGCTCGGAGCGAGCCTCGGCCGCCGGGTCGGATCGCCGTCCTCGTCGATGCTGGCCCCGAGCAGCTCGGCGCCCCTCGCCTGGTCCAGGTCGCCGGGCTCGTCGTGCTCGCCCGCCTCGCTGCCCGCCTCCAGGTGCCGCTGGTCCTGGGCATCGTCGGCGAACCCGAAGGGTCCTGGCGCGCCGGTGAGCTGCCCGAGCTGTTCTCCGCATGGCTGAGCGCCCGACGGGCCCAGGCGTCCACCCCGGACCAGGTCGCCGCCTGGCTCGACGCCGAGCCGACGGGCGAGCGGTCCTGGTACTTCGGGGGCGGCCCGGCCGCGGCGGTCGCCGCCGCCCGAGGCGCCCGCGTCCTCACCGCGACCGATCCCGTGTTCGGACCCGATCACGTCGAGCGCATCGCGGCGGACGTGGACGGTCGCCGGGTCGACCTGCACCTGCCGGCGCCGGCGTCCGCCGTCGCGCTGCTCCGAGGTGGCGGTCTGCGGCGCACGGGCCGGCGGACCGCGCCGGACGAGGAGCCCATCGGCGACCTGCGCTGGCCTCGGTTCACCTCCACCGAGCTGCGGGTGCTGGGCCGGACCGACGACCCCCGCATCCTCGCGTGGTTCCCGGTGTCGTCGGATCCGCGACCCAAGGTCCGGCGGCGCGCCTTCCCGGGGCCGGTCCTCGCGGCCGGAACCGTGGGGACGCGGACGGTCGCGCTCGTCCTCGAGGGCGATGCGGTCAGCATCCGGATCGCCGGCAAGGGCCTCGCCGGCCTCGGCGACCTGACCTTCCACCGGACGGTCTTCGGGCTGGACGAGGCTGCGGTGGAGCGCCAGCTCGACGGTCCCGCCCCCGCGGTGCACTTCCACGGTGCGGCCCTCTACGCACCGCTCGACGGGGTGTGGTGGGTCTTCGAGGCCAGCTCGGAGCCGCGCTCCCACCCGGGCGTCGTCGCGGTCAGCGCCACCATCACCACGGACATGGCTCGGCTGGCGCACCGCGTGCCCCACGATCCGAGCCGCCTGGTGATCGACTACCTCCACAACGGGGGTTGGGAGGAGGGCGGCGGCTGCCTGCTCGGCCCGAACCACAGCGCGGCCTACCCGCTGCGCGATTCCGATGGTCGCTGGATGCTGCTCGACGGCAAGGCCCCGGCGGGCGTGGTGGCGCCGGGAGGGGAGCCCATCGGGCTGTGCTACGACCGGTCGGAGCTGGCGCTGGTGGTCCGATCGGACGGTGGCCACCTCCTGCGGGTCGTCTCCCAGGCGCGCACCCGCACCCTCACGGCGGCGTCGGGTGATCTGACCCATGCCTCGGTGCACCCGACCCATCCCCTGGTGGTCGTCCAGCGTCACGACGGGTCGATGGACGTGGTGTCCACCGCGACCGGCGAGGTCCGGGCCAGCGTGCGGGGGACGGACGGGTGAGGCGCAAGCCGGTCCTCGCCGAGGGCACGGTCGAGGCCGACGCGTTCGTGATCGACGCGCCGCTGCTCGGTGGTGCCCGCGCCCGGAGCCGAGCGCTCGCGCTGCACCGGCCCGGTGCCGTCCACCGCGTCCTGGCCGACGGGCGCTGGCTCATCCGGCTGCCGTCGCCGGTGCCGATCGCAGCGGACCGGGCACCTGGTCTCCCGCTCGTCGCCGAGTCCGGTGCGCTGGTCGCCGCTCCCGGCCTGCGCGGCCCGGCCGGGTCGGTGGTGGCACCGGTGCAGGGCGAGGAACGGGCGCTCGACGCAGGCGGGGCCGACCCGCTCGACCCGGTCGACTGGGTGGACCTCACGGACCTCGAGGTGGTGGTGCTGGCCCCGTCCTCTGCACCGCCGTCGCCCGCTCCGGAGACCGATGCGTCCGCTCCATCGGTGGACCTCAGGCGGGGCGCCAAGGTCGGGGCCGCCTCCCGGCGCGCGCAGGAGGTCCTCGACGAGCTCGCCGAGCGGGCCGCCGGGTCCGGGTCCGGGTCCGGCGGCGTGCGAGACGAGACGGCCAGGAGCCGGCGGAAGGGCCGCGACGGCACCGGTGAGCGCCGCCCGACGCCGTGGCGGGACCGGCTGGTGCGGGCCGTGGCTCGCAGCCCGCTCGGCAGCGAGCTGTCGCGTCGCCATCAGCGCTACCTGGAGGACCTGGCCCGTCAGTTCCTCCGGCGGGACTACGACGAGGCGCTGCGCAACGCGATCAGCGTCGGCGGTGCCGCTGCGGGCGGGCTGACGCTGCGCCCGGTGAGCCGCCGCGACCGTCTGGAGATCCGCCGCACCCAGCGTTCGAACGCGCCGTCCACGGTGTTCGGCGGCAACGCCGAGCACGTCCTCCGTCGCATGTACCTGGAGGCGGCCAAGGACCTGGAGTCCGCCGGGCGCGTCGACGAGGCCGCGTTCGTCCTGGCCGAGCTGCTCGAAGACGTGACCGGCGCCATCGACCTGCTGGAGCGCAACGGCCGTCTGCGCGAGGCCGCTCAGCTGGCCGAGGACCGCGGGCCGAAGGCGCTCGCCGTCCGGCTCTGGTGGCTGGCTAGCGAACGCGACCGGGCCGTGTGGCTGGCGCGCCGGCACGGTGAGTTCGCCGTTGCGGTCGCTCGCCTGGAGGAGGTCGACCCTGCGCAGGCCACCGAGCTGCGGGTTGAGTGGGCGGCCGACCTGGAGGCGTCTGGAGACCTGGCGGCCGCCGCTGCCGTCGGGTGGCCGGACGAACGCATCCGGCCCCTCCTGGGCAACGTCGTCACCCGCGGGCTGGAGCTGGGTGGTCCGGCCGCGGCCGCGCTCCACGTCTACCGCGTCGCCCTCTTCCCGTCCGAGGCGGTGGTCGCAGAGGTCGAGGCGCAGCTGGCCGCGTGGCAGGCGGGCGAGCCCGAGCAGGTCCGGGCCTTCGTCCTGGCGCTGGAGGCGGTCACCATCCCCGACCCGACGGTCGACCGGCGCGTCGCGTCAGCCGCTGTGCGCGCCGATGCCGCGGTGGCGCGCTCGGCCGACGATCGTGCGCTGATCCGTGCTGCCCGGCGCCTGCGTGACCGGGCCGATCCGCTGCTGGTCGCCGACCTGCCGGCCGCCTGGCACCGGACGCAGGTGCCCGCGCTGGAGGTCGGCCCGCCCCCGGCGGGGACGGTGCCCATCTCCGACGCCATCGGGCTCCCGAACGGGCGGATCTTGCTCGCCCTCGGGGCGCTCGGCTGCCGCCTCATCACCGCCGACGGGCGGACGGTCGCCCACTGGGATGTCCCCACCCTCCGCCTGGTCCCGGCCGACAGCGGCGGCCTGGTCCTGCTCCTCGCCCCCCACGGCGGCGAGGTCGACGTCCGGGTGCTCGACCTCGCCACCCGCAAGGTGCGGCGCTACGGCGGCGCCCACGCGCCGCGCTGGGTGCCGACCTGCGACGGATCGACCTGGATCGGGATCGACGAACGGGGTCTCGCCTTCTACGACCTGCACCGCGACGGGCCCCTGGTGACCTGGAGGGAGCTCGACGAGACCACCGCCTGCCTGCTCGTCGCCCGGTCGGCCGACTCGCTCGCTGCGCTCGTCCGGGAGGGGGCCGACGTCCAGGCGCTCCGGTGGACCAGCGGCAACCTCCGCCTCGATGACCGAGCCATCCACCGCCCGCCCGATGATGCGATCGATGCCGCGCTCGATCCCTGGGGCACGGTGCACTGGGTCGAAGGCGACGGGACCGTCGTCTCCCGGAGCGCACGCTCCCCCGAGACCCGTCGCGTCCTGCCGCCGGAGGCGACCCTGCTGGCCGAGGGCGACCAGCTCATCCGGATCTGGTGGCACGCGGATCGTTGGCGCATCGATGCCGGCCCGAGCCTCGACGACGAGATCCGGCCCGTCACGATCGACCTGGGGGACCCGTACCCGTCGGTGCGGATGTTGGGGTCGCGGCTCACGGCCTGGGACCCGAGCGGCCGACTGGTGGTGGTGGATGTCGGGACCCGCACCCTGCTGGCGCACCTCGCCGTGGTCGGCTAGTCCGTCGCGTTCGAGCACACGACCGGACCAGGGGACGGGACCACCACATGACCGAGCAGAGCCCGTTCCGAGCGGCGGCGGCGCGGGTCGCCGCCGGCGCCGACGCCGAGGTCGAGGCGGCTGCCCTCGTGGCGGCGATGACCGACGACGAGCGGCGGTGGTGCCTCGACGGCGACGGGCCGTTCTGGGGCGACCTGGGCGAGATGGGGCAGGGCGGCTACCACAAGCGCACCTTCCC
>CALANQ010000359.1 GCA_937926025.1 uncultured Acidimicrobiales bacterium | reverse complement strand
CAGGGAACTCCCAGGAACGGTGGAGGCGGGCTGGAGCCGGTCGCCGCACGATCGGCCCATGAGCATCGATCACGACCCCACCACCGTCCGGCTCCCCTCCGACCTGACCGACGTGTCGATCACCCCGTCCGCCACCTCGTCCACCCCGTCCGCCATCACGTCCGCCGGCACGTCCGCCCCGTCGCACGCGGCGGCGTCTGCCACCGCACCGGCGGTCGAGGCGCGCTTCCGGGCCGCATCGGAGGACCGGCGCCGCACGGCGGCCGTCGAGATCGTCGTCCCCGTCTACAACGAGGAGGCGGCGCTGGAGGGCTCCGTCCGCACCCTGCACGACTACCTGGCGGACCGGTTCCCCCTCCCCTGGCTCATCACCATCGCGGACAACGCCAGCACCGATGGCACGTGGCCGATCGCCGCCGCACTCCATGCCGACCTGCCCGAGGTGCAGGCCCTGCGCCTGACCGAGAAGGGCCGGGGCCGGGCGCTGCGGGCGGCGTGGTCGCAGAGCCCGGCGCCGGTGGTGGCGTACATGGACGTGGACCTGTCCACCGACCTCGACGCGCTCCTGCCGCTGGTGGCGCCGCTGCTGAGCGGCCACAGCGACGTGGCCATCGGGACCCGCCTCGCGGCGACCAGCCGCTGCACCCGGGGGCCGAAGCGCGAAGCGATCTCGCGCACCTACAACCTGATCCTGCGCACGGCGCTGCACAGCGGGTTCTCCGACGCCCAGTGCGGCTTCAAGGCGGTGCGCCGCGACGCGGTCCGGGACCTGCTGCCGCTGGTGGAGGACCAGGGCTGGTTCTTCGACACGGAGCTGCTGGTCCTGGCGGAGCACAACGGTCTGCGGATCCACGAGGTGCCGGTGGACTGGGTGGACGACCCCGATTCCCGGGTGGACATCGTGCGCACGGCCACCGACGACCTGAAGGGTGTCAGCCGCATGATCCGGCGCTTCGCCCGCAACCAGGGCTGGATCGAGCGCCGACCGTCCACCTCGCCCGACGTCGCCTCGCTGCCGGTCGCCTCGCCCGGCGGTACGGCCGGTGCACCCGCCGGCGGTTCGTCGGACCTGGGCGGCCAGCTGGTGAGGTTCGCGTCGGTCGGCACGGCCAGCACCCTGCTCTTCGCCGCCCTGTTCGCGGCGTTCTACGGCCCGCTCGGCGCGGTGGCGGCGACGGTGGCGGCGCTGGCGGTGTCGTCGGTGGCCAACACGGCGGCGCACCGCCGGGTCACGTTCGCCCAGCGGGGCCGGGCCGGTCGCCGTCGGCACTGGGCGGGCGGGGCGGCGCTGTCGCTGCTGCCGCTCGGGGTGTGCCTCGCCGGCCTCGGCGTGGCGGCGATCGCCGGGATCACGTCGACGATCGGACTGCTCGTGGTGCTGACGGTCGCCAACCTGTTGGCCTCGGTGGTCCGCTTCGCCGGGCTGCGACGCTCGATGGCGGGCTGAGCGGTGCGGCGTCGGTTGGGCCAGCTGGTGCGCTACGGCGCGGTGTCGATCGTGGCCACCACGACCAGCCTGGTGGTGCTCGGCATCCTGGTGAGCACGCACCTCCTGGCGCCGGGGTGGGCGAACGTGGCGGCGACGGCGGTGGGGACGGTGCCGTCGTTCGAGCTGAACCGGCGGTGGGTGGGGGGCCGGGGTGGTCGGGCGTCTGCCGGCCTGGCGCTGTCGACCCTGTCGGTGGTGCTGGTGGCTCGCTGGGCGGATCAGGCGGAGCTGACGGGTGCGGCCCGGACGGTGGCGATCCAGCTGGCCAACGTGTCGGCCTTCGCCGGGTTGTGGCTGGCGCAGTTCGTGATCCTGGACCGGGTCCTGTTCGCCGACCGGGTGCCGGTGCGGCAGGATCGGCCCGTCCCCGTCGTCTCCCGGTGATCGCATGACCCTTCGCACTCGGCTGGTGGTGGCGCTGCTGGCGCTGTCGACGGTGGGCCTGGCCGTGTTCGGCGTGTCCACGTACACGCTGTACCAGCGGTCCCTGGAGCAGCAGCTCGACCAGGACCTGGCGGCCAACGCCATCGGCCAGGGCGGCCGTCTGGTGCGCACGGTGGAGAGCGGGACGGTCGATCCGTCGACCTGCGAGGTGACGGCGACGTCCACCTCGTCGCCACCCGACTTCAACCCCGGGTCGGTGCCGGGCCAGGGGCTCGACGCCTACTCCGAGCTGCGGGCCGCCGACGGCTCGCTGCTGGCCTGCGCCCTGCCTGTGTCGACCGACAGCCGCCCGGACCTTCCCGACGACCTGTCGGTGCCGTCCGGGACCCAGCAGTACCTGACGGTGGGTTCGACGGAGGGCTCCGGGACCTGGCGGGTGCTGGTCCGCAACGCCGCCGACGGCCCGACCAACCAGTTCCGGGGCCCGGACGGGACGGTGGTGTCGACCCCGGTCCCCGAGGAGCTGACCGGTGCCACGGTGATCACCGCGGTGCGCACATCGGGTCTGGAGGAGTCCCTCGACCGGCTGCTGCGCATCGAGGTGGTGGCGGCGCTGTGCCTGCTCACCGCGCTGGGCGGCGGGGCGTGGTTCATCCTGCGCCGCGGCCTGCGGCCGCTGGAGGAGATGGCGGACTCGGCCGCCACCATCACTGCCGGCGACCTGTCGCAGCGGGTGGAGCCGGCCGACGACCGCACCGAGGTGGGCCAGCTGGGCCTGGCGCTCAACACCATGCTCGACGGCATCGAGGATTCGTTCCGGGAGCGGGAGGCCACCGAGGAGCGGCTGCGTCAGTTCCTGGCCGATGCGTCGCACGAGCTGCGGACGCCGCTCACCTCCATCCAGGGCTTCGCCGAGCTGTTCCGCCTCGCCGCCCAGGGCGGCCCGCACGACCTCGAGCGCCTGGACCTGCCGGTGATGCTGGCCCGCATCGAGCAGGACGCGGACCGCATGAAGGTGCTGGTGGAGGACCTGCTGCTGCTCGCCCGGCTCGATGCGCCTCGGGCGGTGCAGCACGAGCCGCTGGACCTGGCGGTGCTGGCGGCCGAGGCGTGCAGCAGCGCCGCCGCCCTCCAGCCCGATCGGCGCATCCCCCTGGAGGCGCCCGAGCCGGTGCCGGTGAGCGGCGTGGCGGACCACCTGCACCGGGCCATCGTCAACCTGGTGAACAACGCGGTGAGGCACACGCCGCCGGGCACGGCCATCGAGGTGACCGTCGCCGGCAACGCGGTGACCCGTGCGGCCAGCGTGACCGTGCGCGACCACGGGACCGGGCTCGACGACGACGCCGTCGACCACGTCTTCGATCGCTTCTGGCAGGCCGATGCGGCTCGGGCCGGGGCCGGGTCCGGGCTGGGACTGTCGATCGTGGCGGGCATCGCGG